>JAKSPW010000168.1 GCA_024404435.1 Clostridia bacterium
TTTTGGATGATAGGTCAGCTTTTTATAAATCCCGTGTTCCGGAACCTTACCGACGGCACGGTGCTCTCTCTCGGACTCAAGCTTTCCGACATCCTTATCGTGCTCATCGGTCAGGCTGCCGTGATCGCTCTTGAAGCAGTGCAGGAGAAGGGCACGAAGATCCGTGCTTCCCTTGAAGAAAAGAATTTCTTCGTTCAGTGGGCGGCTATAATCGTCCCGCTTGCGGCGATAATCTTCCTCGGTGTTCTCCGCGGAAGCTATATCCCGTCGGCGTTCATCTATCAGCAGTATTGAGGAGGGAAATATGAAAAAAAGATTATCCTCCGGAAAATGGCTGATACTGTTCGTTCTCTCCGTCATACTTATCTGCATCCTCTGGGCGGCGTTCAACTACGTTACCGACCCGTTCGGTGTCTTCGGAGACCGTGTCATCAAGTGGTGGTCGTACGACGAAACGAACAACCCGAGAACGGCTAAATTCTCGTATCTGAAAGAGCATCACGACGAGTACGACTCTTACGTCGTCGGCTGCTCGTCGACGAGCTCGTACCCGACCTCGGAGCTGAACGAATACTTTGACGCGTCGTTTTATAACCTCATCATGTACGGTGCCGACCTCTATGACGTGGAGGGACTGTGCCGCTACCTCGTTGAGAACTATACGGTCAAAAACCTTGTGGTCAATATCTACGTCGACAACGGCATCTCATACGACTCCGTATCAAACTATCTGACACATTCGATGCCGATAGAGATAAGCGGAGACTCACCCCTTGAGTATTACGGACGTTTCCTGTTCGCAAATCCGTCGTACGGTGTCGAAAAGATCAAAGACAAGATCACGGACACGTATCTTCAGAAGCCCTTCGACGTTTTCAACGAGAAGACCGGCGCGTACGACAAATCCGTGCGCGACGTCGAGCATATCGGAGACACGGACTCGTATCTGGGTGTGTATCCGGTGTTTGCCGACTACCCGAAATATGACCTTACGATCACCGAGACCGAAAACTGCGTGAAGAGCCTGACCGCGATACGCGAGCTGTGCCGTGAAAACGGCGTCAACCTCGTCGTGGTTTCGGCGCCCGTCTATTACGACTACCTGACCGCCTTTGAAAAGGACGAGCTTTGCGACTTCTACTCGGCACTTGCAGAGGTCACTCCGATCTGGGACTTCACGTCGAGCAGCATCAGCCGCGAGCCGAGATATTTCTACGACTCGACGCACTTCCGCAATGCCGTCGGTAAAATGGCGCTCGCCCGAATCTTTGACGACGACGGCGTATATATTCCGGACGACTTCGGCTTCCTCGCAACGGCGGAGAACGCCCGCGGGCATTTCTCGACTCTCTTTGACGTCGATGAGCCCGACGTGACGGAGGATACGAAAGACGTGCCGATACTCATGTATCATCATCTCGCAGAGACGTCGGAGAACCCCGAGATCATCACGCCCGAAAGCTTCGAGGCGCAGATGAAGGCTCTCCGTGACGCAGGATATACTGCGGTGGACTTTGACGAGCTCTACGCTTATACGACAACGGACGCGACGCTTCCCGAAAAGCCCGTCGTCATAACGTTCGACGACGGTTATTCGAGCAATCTCGATTTCGCTTATCCGATCCTCGAAAAGTACGGCATGAAGGCGACCGTCTTCGTGATCGGCGTTTCTGTCGGAAAAGACACATACAAGGACACGGGAGTCGCGATGACTCCGCATTTCTCGCTCGATGAAGCGCTTGCCGCCGAAAAGAGCGGCGTCATCCGGATCGAAAGCCACGGCTTCGATCTCCACGAGGTCGAGGGCAGGGACGAGAGCCCGATCAGAGAGGGCGCACTTCAGAGAAGCGGCGAATCAGAGAGCGAGTATATCGAATTTCTCCGCGCGGATACCGCAAGCGAAAACGAGCTGCTTGCAGGTACTCTCGGTCATAAGATGACGGCACTTGCTTATCCGTACGGCAAATTCACTCCGCTCAGTGAAGTGATACTGAATGAAGAGGGAATACGCGCCACGGTGACGGTCACGTCCGGCATGAACACCGTAGTGAAGGGGCTTCCGCAGAGCCTGCGCGCAATGAACAGGTTTACCGTATATAACGGAACGACTCCCGACGAGCTGATTAAAATGATAAAAGGCTGAGAAATCTCAGCCTTTTGTTTTATTCTGTTTTCTGACTCTTTGCAAGGATCCTGACGGCATCGTAGATGCCCTTCATGGCAGTCAGACCTTCCGTGAGAGACGGATCCATATGTCCTCTTGAGATCTGATTCTGCGGGACGGCGACCTCGGTGAATCCGAGCCGTTTTGCCTCCGCGATCCTCTGCGTGAGAGAGGCGACCGCGCGGAACTCACCCGACAGACCGATCTCGCCCATGACGATAAGATCGTTCGGCACGGGGATATCCTTGAGTGACGAGATTAGCGCGAGGATTATCGCAGCGTCTGCCGCGGGATCGTCTATCGAGATTCCTCCGACGACGTTCAGAAAAACGTCGCAGGTCGAGAAGCGCAGCCCGAGCCTTTTTTCGATCACTGCAAGGAGCAGACACATTCTGTTGTAGTCGATGCCGTCTGCTGTCCGTCTCGGTGAAGGGTAGGACGTCTGAGTGACGAGAGCCTGCACCTCCGCGATTATCGGGCGCGTGCCTTCCATGAGACAGACGGCACAGCTTCCCGATACACCCTCGGGTCTGCCCTCGAGGAGCATCGCCGACGGATTTTCGACGGGAACGAGTCCTGCTTCCGTCATGTCGAACACACCGATCTCATTCGTGCTTCCGAATCTGTTTTTGACGGCGCGCACTATCCTGTGCGTCTGACTTCTTTCTCCCTCGAAGGAAAGTACCGCGTCGACCATGTGCTCAAGCACCTTCGGACCTGCGATACCGCCCTCCTTGTTGACGTGACCGACGATGATGAGGGAAGTACCGTCGGCTTTTATTTTTGCGATCAGCTTCGACGCACATTCTCTGACCTGCGTCACGCTGCCCGCACTCGATGCTGCCGTCTGCGTGACGAGCGTCTGTATGGAGTCGATTATCATGATGTCGGGCGCGACCGATTCGTATTCCTTCAGTATGGCCTCGACGAGCACTTCGTTCTGAACGTACATCTTCGCGGGATCTACGCCGAGCCTTTTTGCGCGGAGCTTGAGCTGTGACCGCGACTCCTCGCCGGAGACGTACATGATCTTGTAATCGTCGCCGAGCTTTCCGCAGAGCTGCATCAGAAGCGTTGATTTTCCGATACCGGGCTCGCCCGCGAGAAGAACCGCCGAGCCGACGACGAGACCGCCGCCGAGAACGCGGTCGAACTCGCTGATCTCCGTCGGAGTCCTCATGTATTCGGGGACGTCGAGTTCTCCGAGAAGAACGGCTTTTTCACCCGAAACGGCAGTTGAGGCCGAAGCCTTCACGTCAACGTACGTTTCTTCCTCAAAGCTGTTCCACGCACCGCACGACGGGCATTTTCCGAGCCACTTCGGGCTCTGGTGACCGCATTCCGAGCAGGTGTATACTGTTTTCGGACCTTTCATCTTTCAACTTCCTTTATAGTTATTTTCTTACCGTATATTCGAAGATCGGGGCTGAGATGAAGCAGGCAAGCGCGGCTCTGTACGACGGATCTGTCAGATTCACGAGGTCGGCATGATTTGAGAGAAATCCGCATTCGACGAGCACCGCCGGTGTCTGCGCATTTTTGAGTATGTAGATGGACGAGCCGGCTTCCTTCGGTTCGCGTGAGTTATCAAGCTGAAGAAGGCTCTTCACCGAGGATTGTATCTCGAGAGCGATCTGTCTGCTGTCGTCGG
>JAKSPW010000169.1 GCA_024404435.1 Clostridia bacterium
GCAGGCAAAAAGGGGGTTCGAATCCCGAGACAGCCAAACGGCTGTCTTTTGTTTTCCCGTCCTGAAGGTAAGCAGAACTCCGTTAAAGGTGCCGCACTGTCTGAAAAAAAGCTGAACGAAACGCACCTTTACTTTTTGCCGCAGGCAAAAAGGGGGTTCGAATCCCGAGACAGCCAAACGGCTGTCTTTTGTTTTTTGCTGCAATGAAAAGACCGAAGTACCGTTCGGCAGGTAGCCGACGGTAAACGGTGAAAACATTTTTCACTTTGTTTCGACAATAACACGTTAAATGTGATATAATATAAAAAATAAACTGAGGGCAGGCAATATGAAATCAACGGTACTGATCGACAATACTCCGTCCGACGGGCTCGCAGGCGAGCACGGACTTTCTTTTCTCATCGAGCACGGCGGGAAAAAGATCCTTCTCGACACGGGTGCGACGGGAGCGTTCGTCTCCAACGCGAAGCGTCTCGGGTGCGAGCTTTCCGACGTTGACTTCTGCGTGCTCTCCCACGCGCATTACGATCACTCCGACGGGCTGTCCGCTTTCTTTGCGGAAAACTCCGGAGCGAAGCTGTATCTGCGGGAAGGCAGCGCCGAAAACGCATACAGACGGATCGGCTGCTTTTTCAAATACATAGGCATAAAGCGCGGCACTCTGAAAAAATACGCGGACAGGATCGAGTTCGTCTCGGGGAAACGGGAGCTCTCTCCCGGCGTATGGCTCGTGCCGCACAATACGAAGGGGCTTGAAGCTGTCGGCAGAAATGCAAAAATGTACAGGCGGCACGGCCTTTTGATGAAGCCCGACGACTTTTCGCACGAGCAGAGCCTCGTCGTCGAAACGGAGGAGGGGCTCGTCATTTTCAACAGCTGCTCTCACGGAGGCGCAGACAACATCATCCGCGAGATATCGGAGGCGTTTGACGGCTCGGAGATCTATGCAATCGTCGGAGGTTTCCATCTGTTCAGATCGGGCGTCGAAGAGATTTCGGCATTTGCAGAAAAAGTTGATGCAACCGGTATTTCTCACGCCGTGACCGGACACTGCACCGGTGAAGCTTATTCGGTGCTTAAAGAAAGGCTCGGCGACAGAGTCGAACGGTTTTATTCGGGCTATACGATGACTGTGGGGGAATAAAATGAACTATAAGGAACTGAACTCGAAGCTTTCGGCGCTCGTGAACGGAGTAGGGCACACGGTGGCAAACCTCGCGAACGCTTCGGCGCTTTTATATGATGAGCTTGAGAATATCAACTGGGCGGGATTCTACGTCCTCGAGGGAGAGACTCTCGTGCTCGGGCCGTTCCAGGGAAAGCCCGCCTGCATCGAGATACCGCTCGGCAGAGGAGTCTGCGGAACGGCGGCGAAGAACGGCATGACCGAGCTCGTGCCTGACGTGCATCTTTTCCCGGGACACATCGCGTGCGACTCGGCTTCAAACTCCGAGATCGTCGTGCCGATATTCAAAGGCGGGGAAGTATGGGGAGTGCTCGATATCGACAGCCCCGTAAAAAACAGGTTTACAAGTACGGACAAAGACGGACTCGAAGAGTTTGCGCACATCATCGAGGAGGCAATATGATCTCACTTCTGATAGCTTTCGGACTGCTCATCGTTGGCTATATCCTGTACGGCAGGCTCGTCGAGCGGACCTTCGCTCCCGACGACAGAGAAACGCCCGCGATCGCGGTGAACGACGGTGTCGACTGCGTTCCGATGAAGACGTGGAAGGCGTACCTCGTTCAGCTTCTCAATATCGCGGGAACGGGCCCCATTTTCGGTGCGCTCATGGGTGCCGAGTTCGGTCCCGTGGTCTTCATCTGGATAGTTGCGGGTTCGATCCTCGGCGGTGCCGTCCACGACTACATGACGGGAATGATCTCGTCCCGCCACGGCGGTGAGTCGATAGCGGAGCTGTCGGGCATTTATCTCGGAAAAACGTCGAAGTGGATCATGAGAGTCTTTTCGGTCGTGCTCCTCGTGCTCGTGGGAACGGTATTCGTCACGAGCCCGGCCACTCTTGTTGCAAGCCTCACGCCCGGTTATCTCGGAAAAACGTTCTGGATCATCGTTATCCTCGTCTACTATACCGTAGCGACGATAGTGCCGATAGACAAGCTGATCGGCAGGCTTTATCCGGTATTCGGCGCTATCCTCATCATAATGGCGGCAGGTATCCTCGGATGCCTCGCGTTCTCGGGCAGATACACCGTGCCGGAGTTCTCCTTTGCAAATATGAGCACCGACGGGAAAGAGGTCTGGCCGTATATGTTCGTGACAGTCGCGTGCGGCGCGGTTTCGGGCTTCCACGCCACGCAGTCGCCGATGATCGCGAAGTGCATAAAGCACGAGCGCGACGGAAGGCGCGTTTTCTACGGCGCGATGATCTCCGAAGCCGTTATCGCCCTCGTCTGGGCTGCGGCTGGCGTTGCCTTCTACGAAACGTCGGGAGCACTATCCGAGGCAATATCTTCTCTCGGCCCGTCGGGAGTCGCTTATGAGATCAGCTTCGGGATGATGGGAAAGATAGGCGGCATACTCGCCGTCATCGGAGTCGTCGTCTGCCCTATCACGTCGGGTGACACCGCGTTCAGAAGTGCACGTCTCGTGCTTGCCGAATGGTTCGGCATGAATCAGAAAAAGCTTTCGTCAAGACTCGTGATCACTCTGCCCCTGCTTGCGGTCGGCGCAGTGCTGACGGGACTCGATTTCGACGTTCTGTGGAGATATTTCTCGTGGAGCAATCAGACGCTTGCAATGGTTGCGCTCTGGGTTGCAACGGCATATCTCGTGACAAACGGAAAGACAAGGCTGCAGACACTGCTTACTGCGATCCCCGCGACCTTCATGACGGCGGTCAGCATGACCTACATACTCATGGCGGATGAAGGTCTGAAGCTCGGTGCCGGCATCGGATATCCGATAGGAGCGGCGATCGCCGTATGCCTCTTCTGCATATACGTCGTTCTGAGCGAAAAGCACAGAAGGAAGGTCTGAGGAGATATGGCAAACGAAAACGGTGAATGGATCATGCGCGGCCTGCAGGCTGACGATCCCGGATGCCTGCATACCTCAAAAGACGTTGAAGAGTATGTAAATAAGGTCGGATTCCTGCCGCTGTTCAGGAATTCGGTCGATGGCTTTTCGGTCGAGGAGCACGTCGAGTCGGGCTTCTGGTGGAGCGGAAACGAGGAAAAAGACCCGTGGGAATGGCGGCGCATCATCGCTTCTCACGGGGAGATCGCCTACGGAAAATTCTTTGATAAAAAGGCAGGATTCATCTCGAAGGAGTGGCTGCCGTACTTTGTGAACGCGAGGCGCGACGGGTACGATTTCGACTCGCTCTGGGACGATGAGCTCGCCTCGCGCCGCATGAAAAAGATCATGGACGTCTTCGACGAAAGGGAAGAGATCTTCTCGTTTGAGCTCAAAGAGGCGGCGGGCTTCGGCAAGGGCGGCGAAAAGAATTTCGAGGGGATCGTGACCGATCTCATGATGAAGACCTACCTCTGCGTGCGCGACTTCAGACAAAAGGAAAATAAGCGCGGCGAGCCCTACGGCTGGCACATCGCGATCTACACGAAGCCCGAGACGCTTTTCGGGTCTGAGTTCGTGAGGAGCGCGTACAAAGAAGCGCCCGAAACGTCCCGCGAGAGGATAATTGAGCAGATGAAAAAACTGTATCCCGGCGTGAGCGAAAAAGAGTTAAAAAGGATTTGAAAATGCGGCTTCTTTTCGAGATCGACAAAAAAGATTACGACGAAAACGGCAAGGCCTTCGTTCGCCCGTCGGCAAGG
>JAKSPW010000017.1 GCA_024404435.1 Clostridia bacterium
GATCGCACTCGTGACGGCGGCGGCACTCGCACTCGTTCCGATCTCGGGGATCTCCCCGCGGGTTGTGCTTCGGGGGCTGAAGCCCATAATCTTCATTGCCGTGTTCACGGCGATCATCAATATCTTCTGGGTCAGAGGCGACACGCTTCTCGTCCACTTCGGCTTCGTGAAGATATACCTCGAGGGTATCATCAACGCGTTCCTCATCGTGCTGCGCATCGTGATACTGCTCGTCGCAACGAGCATGCTTCTCACGTACACGACGACGCCGATCTCGCTGACCGACGGACTCGAGAGCCTTCTTTCGCCTCTTGCGAAGATAGGCGTGCCGGTACACGATTTCGCGATGATGATGACGATCGCGCTCCGCTTCATCCCGACTCTGATCGAGGAAACGGAGAAGATAATGAACGCGCAGAAGGCACGCGGCGCGGATTTCTCAAGCGGTAACCTTATAAGCCGTGCCAAGGCACTCGTACCGATAATCATACCTCTGTTCGTGTCGGCGTTCCGCCGTGCCGCGGACCTCGCGACTGCGATGGAATGCAGATGCTACACGAGCGGAAAAGGCAGAACGAGAATGAACGTACTGCACGCCGGGGCAAAAGACTACATGGCACTGTTCACAACCGTCGCGCTCGGCGCGGCAGTCGTGCTCATCAACGTGTACGTTCCCGGATACAGACTGAATATGTGAGGAAACATGAAGCTTTTACTGAAAATCAAATATAACGGTGCGCCGTACTGCGGTTTTCAGTATCAGCCGGACGCACCGACGGTGCAGGGGACGCTGACCGAAAAGATTTCCGAAGCACTCGGGTTTCCCGTCACCGTGACGGGCTGCAGCCGTACGGATGCCGGAGTACACGCGCTCGGCTACGTCGCGGCAGTCGCGCCGCGAGAGACGGAAAAACAGGACACCGAATGGTGCACCGTTCCGTCTTCAAAGCTGCACAGAGTGATAAATCAGTGCCTGCCCGAGAGCATCGCCGTCATCGGTGCGTGCCGGGTGGATGACGCATTCCATCCGAGATACGACGCCGTCGGGAAAGAGTATATCTACCTCATCGACGACTCGGTGACCGCCGATCCGTTCGGTGTGGGCAGATCATACCACGTAAAGAAAAAACTGTCGGACGCCGATATCGGAAAAATGAACGAAGCGGCGGAAAAACTGCTCGGAAAACACGATTTTTCCGCATTCATGGCGTCGGGCTCGTCAGTTACCGATACGGTAAGGACATTGACAACTCTTCACGTCGAACGCGACGGGGCATACGTTAAGGTGACTGCCGCCGCAGACGGATTTCTGTACAATATGGTGAGGATACTCACCGGGACGCTTCTCGGCGCTGCCGCCGGAAGCATAGACGTAAACGATATCCCGAAGATCCTCGCCTCGGGCGACCGCTCCGCATCCGGTGCGACCGCGCCCGCCCACGGGCTGTACTTAAACCGCGTTTTCTATGCGGAGGAGCCCGTATTTGAAGCTGACTGAAAGGAGGCATCGGCATGAGAAGCGACGAAGTCAGACGGCGCCGCGAAATGAACGCGGAAAAGCGCAGATTGCGCGTCGATGAGGACGAGACCATCCGCGTCGACGGACATATTAAGGACAGAGAAAACAGATACTATAAAAAAGCCTCCGAAAGGTTCAAGACCGCAGGCTTCATACTGCTCCTGATGCTCGTGCTTTTCGGCGGGGTAATGCTCCTCAGATACCGCGAATATATTACCTATGGCAATTTCGTGTACCTGTTCCGCGACTTCGGAAGCGTTGCGTTCGGATCGGACGGCGAGTATTCCGAAATAGCTTATAATTCGCAGGAAAAAATGACCTTCGAGCAGTTCAGGGACGGCTTTGCCGTCGTTGGCACGAACTCCGTTTCCGTTTACGACAAGACGGGAGTCGAGATGTGCTCGGGTGACGAAGGGTTTTCATATCCGGCAGTCGGAACGAGCGACAAGTATCTGCTCGCGTACGACGTCGGAGGAGAGGGATATTCGATCTACAATTCCATCACGCGCATCGTTTCAAAGAAGACCGATTTCCCGATAATTACGGCGTCTGTCAGTGACGAGGGCTCGTATATCATCACGACGGAGTCCGATAAGGCGAAATATGTGACGGAGCTCTATTCCTCCGCACTTCGCCGCAAAATGAGCATTTACAAGGAAAAATACGTTATCGACGCCGCGATCGACAGAGACGGGAAAACGATCGTGATCGCTTCCGTCGACGACTCCGGAACGGGCTTCTCGTCCGAGGTGGCGTTCTACTCGTCGGGCATGACGGATGCCGTGGCGGTGAAAAACTATCAGATGACGATGCCGATTTCGGCAGAAAGCCTGAAAAACGGCGTGTTCGCGGTCCTTTTCGACGACTCGCTGAGACTTTATTCCGACTCGGGAGAAGTGATCCTCGAGAAATCATTCGGCGGCGCCGACGTGACCGGATTTGACAACGCGGGAGACAGAGCTCTCGTCGTCTGCCGCGAAAACGGTCTCGGCACGGTATGCAGGGTCTATCTGTTCGACGGAGACGGCAATACTGTTCTCGACACCGTCGTGAACACCCGCATCACGAACGCATCCTGCGCGATCCCGGGAAGCACTTTCGCGGGATACGTCGTAACTCCCGACGGGATACTCGGGATAAAGGAGGACGGCTCCTCCGAAAAATTCGATTTTACGGGTGACGTCCTCGACGTGACGGATACCGAGGGCGGACCGCTCATCTGCACTCCGACGGGAGCCTACCCGCTGAAGAAAGAGAATAACGACTGAAAGGGAAGACTATGATAAGTATAATTGCTGACGTACTGATAGCCGCGGTGATGGTATTCACCATCGTAATGGCTGCGAAAAAAGGACTCATCAAGTCCGTGACGGGACTGATCAAGGGAGCGGTCTCGTTCATAGCCGCGTACGCATTCACACCGATGCTCAGCGGGCTGATCTACGACAAATTCATGCTCGGGCGGATCTCGGGCGGTATCGAAAAGACCCTTCTGTCTCTTTCCGGAGACGGCTCGGGAACGTACGATCTTGCCGGCATGTTCGACAAGATGGACTCTTCGCTGAAGCAGATAATCGACAGATACGGCGCAGACGCGTCTGAGGTCGGAGAGCTTTGCAAGAGCTCTGCGGCAAGCGAGAGCTCCGTTGAAAAGCTTGCCGATTTCATCGCTCATCCGGTTGCTGACATGATCTCGTCGGCTCTTGCCTTTATTGGCATTTTCGTCGCCGTATTCCTTGCTCTGACGATCCTTGCATTCATCCTCGACGCGATCTTCCATCTGCCCGTTCTAAAGAGCACGAACAAGTTCCTCGGTTTCGTCTTCGGAATCGCCGAGGCTCTGATCCTTGCGGTGTTCATAAGCAGTGCCGTCGCGGCTCTCGTCCGCGGGCTCGGCTCGGTGAATTCGGATCTCTTCGGAGACAAGGTGGTCGAGAGCTCATATTTGCTGAAATTCTTTTCGACGGTCGATCTGTTCGGCCTCGTCGGAACGGTCGTGAAATGACCGCTGAAACAGAAAGGATAACTTAATGGTAATGTGTTCCAGATGCCATAAGCGTATGGCAGTAGTATTTCTCACAAAGATCGACAACGGCGAATCGAAGCAGGAGGGACTTTGCCTCAAATGCGCAAAGGAACTCGGCATCAAGCCGATAAACGATATACTCGAGCAGACGGGTCTCGACGAGGAGACCATCGACCGTCTCGGCGAAGAGATGGAAGGCTTCCTCGACGAGCCCGAAATGTCGTCTCTCGTTGACGGAGGCGGCGGGGAAGCGGACGGAAAAGCGCCGATACTCGACTTCAAGAAACTGATGAACGAGGGGCTTTTCGGCGGCAAAAAGGAAGAAGAATCCGCAGGGACCGCAAAAGAAAAGAAAAAAGACAAAAAAGGCGAGAAAAAGAAGGAAAGCAAGTATCTCGGAGTATATACGCAGAATCTGACCGCACGCGCGAGGGCGGGCGAGCTCGACGAGATCGTCGGGCGTGACCGCGAGCTTGAACGCGTGATACAGATACTCTGCCGCCGCCAGAAGAACAATCCGTGTCTTATAGGCGAGCCCGGCGTCGGCAAAACGGCGATCGCGGAGGCCCTTGCGATCAGGATCGCAAAGGGCAACGTGCCTTATAAGCTGAAGGATCACGATATCTGTCTGCTCGACCTTACGGCTCTCGTCGCGGGCACCCAGTTCAGGGGACAGTTCGAGTCCCGTGTTCTCGGGCTTCTCGGCGAAGTGAGAGAAAGAGGAAACGTCATCCTCGTGATCGACGAGGTACACAATATCGTCGGCGCGGGCGACGCCGAGGGAAGCATGAATGCCGCCAACATCCTGAAACCGGCGCTTTCCCGCGGAGAGATACAGATAATCGGCGCGACGACGCTGACTGAGTACAGAAAATATATCGAGAAGGATTCGGCCCTCGAAAGACGCTTCCAGCCCGTGACGGTGGAGGAGCCGTCGGTCGCCGATACCGTGGAGATACTCCGCGGCATCAAGGGCTACTATGAGAATTATCACGGCGTGAACATCCCCGCCTCCGTTGCGGAGAGCGCCGCAAAGCTTTCGGAGAGATATATCACCGACAGATATCTGCCGGATAAGGCGATCGACCTCATCGACGAGGCGGCGTCCCACGTTTCGATCCATTCTCCGTGCATAAACGAGAGACACGAGCTTGCAAACAGACTCCGCGAGGTCACGTCCGACAGGGAAGCTCTCGAAAACGAGACTCCCGAAGAAAAGGACGCGGAGGCAAGGTATTCAAGACTTGCAGAGCTGAAGAGTGAGGAAATGAGGCTCGAGGCGAGACTTAAGGAGCTCGACGAGGAATGCGGAAAGGTCACCCTCAGGGTGTCCGACCTTGCCGACGTCGTCGAGATCTGGACGGGGATCCCCGCCTCAGACATTTCCGAAAACGATTTTGAAAGACTCGAAAAGCTCGAGGAGAGACTTTCCCGCCGCATCATCGGTCAGTCCGAGGCGGTGAACGCGGTCGCACGCGCCGTCAGACGCGGCAGAGTAGGCGTTTCGACGAAGCGCCGCCCGGTTTCGTTCATCTTCGCAGGCCCCACCGGAGTCGGTAAGACGGAGCTGGTAAAGGTGCTCTCCGAGGATCTTTTCTCCTCCCCCGAGACGCTCATCAGACTCGACATGAGCGAGTTCATGGATAAATTCTCCGTGTCACGCATCATAGGCGCACCTCCCGGATACGTCGGCTACGACGACGCGGGGCAGCTCACCGAAAAGATCAGAAGAAGACCTTATTCCGTCGTGCTTTTTGATGAGATCGAGAAGGCTCATCCGGACGTGCTCAACATTCTTCTGCAGATCCTCGACGACGGGCGCATTACCGACGCGCACGGCAAGACGGTCAGCTTTGAGAATACCGTCATCGTCATGACGACCAACGCGGGCAGCAGCAACTTTACTTCTCCCGTGGGCTTTTCGGGCTCAGCGGAGACGCTCGCGAAGGACAGAACGCTGAAGGCGCTCTCCGAATTCCTGCGTCCCGAATTCATCAACCGTGTCGACGAGATCATCACTTTCAGAGCGCTTGACCGCGATGATTTCGTAAAGATCGCGGGCATCATGACGTCCGAGATGACGTCTCTTCTTGCCGACAAGGGCATAAAGGCTTCGTTCACGGACGCGGCGGTCGCATATATTGCCGAAAAGTCTTTCTCGACGAAGTACGGCGCGAGAAACATGAGAAGATTCATACAGACAGAGATAGAGGACAAGGTCGCCGAAGCGGTGATAGCCGCAAGAGGAGACGTTACCGCCATCTCCGTCGATGCCGATGAAAACGGCATCATACTTCAGTCAGTCTGAGGAAGGAGGCCGACTATGGCATATAGCGGAAACGAGTGGCATCTGCGTGATGCCGAAGCCGTAGCGGCGGCACTCGACACCGACATATATAAGGGACTTGACCGGCGCGTGGCGGCAAAAAGGCGCAGGCGCGACGGTGCAAACGATATCTGGCAGGTCAGCCGCACCTCCGCGTCGGAGTATGCTCTCAGATGCGTCGGTGACCTCACCGCTGCGGTACTCATAATCGCAGCTCTCACTGCGGCAATATTCGAGTCGAACGCCATCGCGGCTGCCGTCTGTGCAATACTCGCCGTCGGCGTTGCGCTGCGCGTCGTGACCTACGTCAAGGCCCGCCGCACTCTCGAGGAGATGGCTGACGAGGGCATTCCGAACGCCACAGTCATAAGGAACGGTACGTCTGAGGTCGTCCGTGCCGACAGGATAGTCACGGGAGACGTGATAATCCTCGAAGCGGGCGACATTGTGCCCTGCGACGGCAGGATCGTGTCCGGCGACGAGATCCGCGTGAGCGAGCGCGGGATCACCGACAACAAGTCCGGAGTTATCAAAAGAAACACGGTCATCATGACCGATTCCGCCGGGACGGACGTTCCGTGCGAATACAGAGTCAATATGCTCTTTGCGGGCTCGTGCCTGCTCACCGGGCAGTGCCGTATGATCGCCACCGCCTGCGGGGACGACGCGCTCGTTTCCATGAGATACGGCGGACTGCTCATCCCCTCCGGCGAGGAGATCCCCGTCATGGAACGCCTCGGCAGATGGTGCAGGACGGGCACAGTCATAATGCTTATTTCGGTCTTCCTCATAAGTGCGCTTTCCGTCGGAGTACACGTCGTGACGGGAAGAGACTTCAGCTTCGCCGACGCTTTCATCGACGCGATGGCTCTTGCGGCAGCATCGGTCAGCAGCTACCTCGTGACCTCCGGCTACGTGACGATCACGATACCGCTGATGCGCGCCGCAAAGGCGGAGTCGGGCAGGGCTATCGTAAAGGATGCCTCCGATATCGAAAAGGTCGCGTCCGTCAAAAGGCTCATAGTATCCGACATTTCGATGTTCAAGACGGGAAAGGCGGAATACGCATACTACTCGACCGACGGGACTCTTCACAAGGTGACACGCGGAGACGCCGGTGCGGAGAGACTGCTTCGCGCAGTTCATCTGACGACGAAGGGCTCGGCGTCCTCGTCGGCACCCGTGGCGGCAGGTACTCTTTCCGAGACGAAGGGCTCGGTGATCGTCGAAAAAATATGGGAAAGCTCGGCGGAAAAATACGGTTTTGACAAATCACCCGACATGAAGAGGATCGCCGTGGATCACGCGATAACGAAAAACGTGAACGGAAGCTCCGACAACGTGATCGTGGTGACGGACGGAAGATACGAGGCACACGTCAGCGGTGACGTGCGCGACGTTCTCTCGTTCTCCGACAGATACATAAAGGATGGCAGGGAAACGAGGCTCACAGACCGTGTGAGAGAGGAGATCCTCCGCACGGCGACCGAGGCTGAACGCTCGGGCGGCACCGTAACGGCTCTCGCTCACAGAGACTCGCCTTACACTTCTCTCAAGAGAATATCGGTGCTTCAGAGCAATATGTGCTTCGACGGCTTCATCGTCTCCGACGAGGAGGCTGAGGCGGGAGTGACCGACGTGACCGCAAGGATGAAGAGATACGGCATGTCCGTGATCCTTCTGTCGTCGAGCCCCGTGACAGACTCGGCATATCTCGAAAAAGCGGGCATCAGCAAATCCTCGGTTCCCGTGTTCACCATCGGTGACGTGGCTGAGAAGAGCGAATTCCCGCAGGGTAGCTTCATCGTGAGCGTTCCTCCGCGCCGCGAAAGCGGAGGCAAGATCGAGCACGATGCGAAGCTCCGCATGGCGGCGGTCAGATTCCTCACGGACAAGCTGAGCGATTGCGCCGTACTCACCTGCGAGCCTTCCGAATCGGGAATGATGGCTGAAAAGACAGTCGGAGTGGCGGTCAGCCGTTCATACGACAGACCGATCCCGCAGACGCTGAAGCGCAAGGCGGAGGTCTCGGTCTACCCCTCGACGGGACGCGGATACGGCGGCTTCACCGAAGCGGTGAAAGCAGTCTGCGCATCCGTCAGATCACTTGAAAACCTCAGGAAATGCGCGCTTTATTCCGTCATTTCGGGCTGTGCACGGCTTGCCTGCACTCTCCTGTCCGTGATCACGGGGATCGCCGCCGTGAACGCCGCGAGCATTCTGCTCCTCGGCATGATATTTGACTTCTGCGCGATGCTCGTCATCTCGTTCGCTCCGGGCGACGGGACGGCAGGTCACGAAGAAAGCATGAGACAGGTCCCCGACAGGAGTGAAGTCGTGAAGTTCTCCCTGATCGGTGCCGCCTGCGGTGCCGTCTGCTATGCGGCGGCGGTGCTCGCGGAAAGATACTTCGGAGGCGGCGGAACGATAGCTGCCGGGACGGCGGCACTGATGCTTTCGGGACTCGTGCTCCTCAGCGAATTCCTCATCGGAAACCTGGAAAACGAGAAGAAGGAACGCTTCGGAACGGCATACGTCGCTTATGCCGCAGTTTGCCTGATCTTCACTCTCCTGTTCGCCGTTTCGGGCGGAGTCTGCGGAATGCTCGGAGACGTCCGTCCGCACCCGCTTACCGTCGCGGCAGCCGCTGCATCGGCGATCGTGATCTTCGCTGCCTTTGAGGTGACAAAGTACTGCCTGCGGCGCGGTAAAAGCGAAACAAACTGACAAAAAACGACAAATCCGGCAGATCTGAAAAGATTTGCCGGATTTTTTTGAAAATAATCAAAAAATGGCGTGTTTGGCCGAAAGTAATATCGACGAAATACTTGTTTTTTGACTTCTTTTGTACTATAATATTATGCGAGGTATTTTGGCATAAATATTTCACAGTATTTTGAAAGGAACCGCATCCAAGATGGCTGAAAACAACAGTGAGTGCACTCACGACTGCTCCACCTGTTCGGCTAACTGCTCCTCAAGGCAGGCTAAGATCGAACACGATCCGCTGAACGCGGCAAGCAGCGTAAAGCACGTTATCGGCGTTGTCAGCGGCAAGGGCGGCGTCGGAAAGTCGATCGTCAC
The DNA here is from genome assembly GCA_024404435.1 of Clostridia bacterium. Lineage (GTDB taxonomy): Bacteria > Bacillota > Clostridia > Oscillospirales > CAG-272 > RUG11130. Next base: position 8,956 of record JAKSPW010000017.1, read on the forward strand.
CTCACTGCTTGCCGCAACGATGCAGAGAAGAGACAACAAGGTCGCCATTCTCGATGCCGACGTCACGGGACCGTCTATCCCGAAGGCGTTCGGAGTAAAGGGTGACGTGGTAGGCACGGGTGACGCTCTCATACCGCTTACGAGCAAAACGGGCATCGACATCATGTCTGTGGCTCTTCTCCTTCCGGAGGAAACGAGCCCCGTCGTATGGAGAGGACCGGTCATTGCCGGTGTCGTAAAACAGTTCTGGGGCGAAGTGCTCTGGGAAAACGAAGACTATATGTTCATTGATATGCCGCCGGGAACGGGTGACGTTCCGCTGACGGTGTTCCAGTCGATACCGCTTGACGGCATCATCGTCGTTACGACTCCTCAGGAGCTCGTCTCGGTGATCGTCGAGAAGGCACTCAACATGGCGGGACTCATGAACATCCCCGTGATCGGAGTCGTCGAGAATATGTCCTATGTGAAGTGTCCCGACTGCGGCAAGGTGATCGAGATCTACGGTGAGAGCCGTACCGAGGCGCTCTGCGCGGAGCGCGGGATCGACTTCCTCGGACGCATTCCGTTCGATCCGTCGCTTGCGAACCTTTGCGACAAGGGCATAATCGAGCTCTTTGAGAACGATTACGTCGAAAAGGCGGCAGACGCCATCGAAAGCTTCGTCGCCAATAAATAAAAAATAAAAAACAATATATATCAGGAGGATACATCCAATGAAGAAACCCATGACTGCAGTTCCGTTCACGGAAACAGCCGAGCAGAAGGCAAAGCTTGAAGCGATCATTGCGGCTCACAAAGGAGAAGCAGGAGCACTCATGCCGATCCTTCAGGAAGCTCAGGACGTTTACGGCTACCTTCCGATCGAAGTTCAGCGCCGCGTTGCGTTCGGACTCGAAATCCCCGTATCAGAAGTTTACGGAGTTGCAACATTCTACTCGCAGTTCCTTCTCAACCCGAAGGGACAGAACCCCATCAACGTATGCCTCGGTACAGCCTGCTACGTTAAGGGCTCCGGTCAGATCATGGAAAAGCTCGAAGAGATCCTTAAGATCCCGTGCGGCTCCATCACTTCCGACCTCAAGTTCAGCCTTGACGCTACGCGCTGCGTCGGCGCATGCGGCCTTGCTCCCGTCATGATGATAGGCGAAGACGTTTACGGACGTCTCGAGCCCAGTCAGCTTGAAGGCATCCTTGCCAAGTATTGATGGCAGGATATTTAACGAAATAATTAAAGCATAGAAAGGAACCATATAATGAAATCTCTTGAAGAAATTATGGCGATCAAGGAGCAGGTGCAGAGCGAGCTTTCCTTTGAGAACAATCCCGACGGTATCCGCGTTCTGGTCGGCATGGCGACCTGCGGTATCGCTGCAGGAGCACGCCCCGTGATGGACGCTCTCGTCGAAGGTGTCAAAGCCGCAGGACTTGAGGGCAAGGTCACGGTAACCGAGACCGGCTGTATCGGTATCTGCCAGTACGAGCCTATCGTTGAGATCTACGAAAAGGGCAAAGAGAAGGTTACATACGTCAAGATGACGGCCGACAAGGCAAAGGACGTTCTCGAGCAGCACATCAAGGGCGGCAAACCCGTTGAAGATTACTTCCTTAAGGACGCTGACGGCACACCGAAGTCTTCTCTCGCTGAAACGAACTTCTACAAGAAGCAGAAGAGAGTCGCACTCCGCAACTGCGGTGTCATCAACCCCGAAAAGATCGACGAATACATCGGCAAGAGCGGTTACCTTGCACTCGCAAAGGTCATCCGTGAAATGACTCCCGATGACGTTATCAATACTATCCTCGCTTCCGGTCTCCGCGGACGCGGCGGCGGCGGATTCCCCACAGGCAGAAAGTGGATGTTCGCTAAGGCAAGCGTTTCCGACAAGAAGTACGTCGTATGTAATGCCGACGAGGGCGACCCCGGAGCATTCATGGACCGTTCCGTTCTTGAAGGCGACCCGCACGCAGTACTCGAGGCTATGGCTATCGCCGGCTACGCAATCGGAGCTGACGAAGGCTGGATCTACGTCCGCGCAGAGTACCCGATCGCAGTCAGAAGACTCAAGATCGCAATCGAGCAGGCAAGAGAATACGGCGTGCTCGGCAATAACATCTTCGGTACGGACTTCAACTTCGATATCCACATCCGTCTCGGTGCAGGCGCGTTCGTCTGCGGCGAGGAGACCGCTCTTCTCACCTCCATCGAAGGCAACCGCGGCGAGCCTCGCCCGCGTCCTCCGTTCCCGGCAGTCAAGGGACTCTGGGGCAAGCCGACCATCATCAACAACGTTGAGACATACGCAAACATCGCTCAGATCATCCTGAACGGTGCAGAGTGGTTCTCCAGCGTCGGTACGGAAACCTCCAAGGGTACCAAGGTCTTCGCTCTCGGCGGTAAGATCACGAACACCGGTCTCGTTGAGATCCCGATGGGCACGACTCTCCGTGAGATCATCGAAGAGATCGGCGGCGGCATCCCGAACGGCAAGAAGTTCAAGGCAGCTCAGACGGGCGGTCCTTCCGGCGGATGCATCCCGGCAGAACATATCGATACACCTATCGACTACGATAACCTTATCAAGATCGGCTCGATGATGGGCTCCGGCGGACTCATCGTCATGGACGAGGACACCTGCATGGTCGACCTCGCGAAGTTCTTCCTCGAGTTCACGGTCGACGAATCCTGCGGTAAGTGTGCACCCTGCCGTATCGGTACGGTCAGACTCCTTGAGATCCTCAAGAAGATCACCTCCGGCAACGGCGAGATGGAAGACATCGACAAGCTTGAAGAGCTTGCAGCTTACATCAAGAGCGCATCTCTCTGCGGTCTCGGCCAGACAGCTCCGAACCCCGTACTCTCCACTCTCCGTTACTTCAGAGACGAGTACATCGCTCACATCAAGGACAAGAAGTGCCCGGCAGGCGTCTGCAAGAGCCTTCTCAGATATGAGATCGATCCCGACAAGTGCAAGGGATGCACGATGTGCGCAAGACAGTGCCCGGCAGGCGCTATCAGCGGCACGGTCAAGCAGCCTCACGTCATCGATCCCGCTAAGTGCGTAAAGTGCGGTGCTTGCCTCACGACGTGTAAGTTCGGCGCTATTTCCAAGAAATAAGAAGGGAGAACGATATAATGGATATGGTAAATGTAAAAATAAACGGTGAACTGTACTCCGTTCCCGCCGGCAGCACTGTTCTTGAAGCTTGCCGCTATGCAGGTATAGACATTCCCACTCTTTGCTATCTCAAGGATATCAATGAGATCGGTGCCTGCCGTCTCTGCCTCGTTGAGGTAAGGGGCGCAAGAGGCCTCGTTACGTCCTGCGTCTACCCGATCGAGCCCCCGAAGCCCGACCGCGTGACCGGCGAACTTATGCCGATGGAGATCTTCACGAACACAGAGAAGGTCAGACAGGCAAGAAAGATGAACATTCAGCTCGTTCTTTCTGCTCACAAGAAGAAGTGCCTCACCTGCATCCGTTCCACGAACTGCGAACTTCAGAAGCTCGCCCGCGACTACGGCGTAGATGAAGACTACTTCAACACGGACTCCAAGAGAGTGTTCGAGTATGACACTTCTTCTCCGTCCATCATCAGAGACAACAACAAGTGCATCCTTTGCCGTCGCTGCGTTGCAGCCTGCAACAAGCTCCAGGGCATCGGTGCAATCGGCGCCAAGAACCGTGGCTATGACACGGAGATCGGCTCCAACTTCGACCTCCCGCTCGCAGAGACCTCCTGCATCAACTGCGGTCAGTGCATCGTTGCCTGCCCGGTCGGCGCTCTCTACGAGAAGGACGACACTCAGAAGATCTTTGAGGCTATCAACGATCCGACAAAGCACGTAGCTATCTGCTGCGCTCCGTCTGTTCGTGCTACCATCGGCGAGTGCTTCGGCATGGCTCCCGGCACGGATGCAGAGGGCAAGATGGTCGCCGCTCTCAAGAAGCTCGGCTTCGACGGCGTATACGACATGAACTTCACGGCCGACCTTACCATCATGGAAGAAGGCTTCGAATTCATCAACCGCGTGAAGAACGGCGGCAAGCTCCCGATCATCACGTCCTGCTCGCCCGGATGGGTCAAGTACTGCGAACACTACTTCCCGGATATGGTCGAGAACCTTTCCACCTGCAAGTCTCCGCAGCAGATGTTCGGCGCTCTGTATAAGACCTACTTCGCTGAGAAGATGGGCCTCGATCCGAAGGATATCGTATTCGTTTCCGCTATCCCGTGCACCGCGAAGAAATTCGAAGTGGGCAGAGACGGCCAGGACGTCAACGGGTTGCCCGGCGTAGACATTGCCGTTACCACGAGAGAACTCGGCAGAATGATCCAGCAGGCCGGCATCGACTTCTGCGCCCTCGACGACGCGAAGTTCGACCAGCCGATCGACATCGGTTCTGGCGCGGGCGCTATCTTCGGCGCAACGGGCGGCGTTATGGAAGCTGCTCTCCGTACCGCGGCAGAAGTTCTGACCGGCAAGCCGCTTGAAAAACTCGACTTTGAAGAAGTCCGCGGCACCGATCCGATCAAGTTTGCCACCTACAAGATCGGCGATATGGAAGTCAAGGTTGCTGTCACCTCCGGCACGGCTAACGCCAACAAGCTGCTCCGCGGCGTTCAGGACGGTACGTACGACGTACAGTTCATCGAAGTCATGGCCTGCCCGGGCGGATGCGTCAACGGCGGCGGTCAGCCCACGCAGCCTTCCGAGGTTCGCAATAAGGTTGACCTCAAGGCACTCCGTGCATCCGTTCTGTACAAGGCAGACAGCGAAAAGCGCGAATACCGTAAGTCTCAGGACAACCCGC
>JAKSPW010000170.1 GCA_024404435.1 Clostridia bacterium
ATCGGATCCTCGTACGCGACTTCATATTCGAATTTCGTTGTGTCGAAGCGATGCATGATGGCGGCAAACTGCTCGCGCGTAGCAGTGCCGCGCGGATTCAGCTCCGTCGCGGTAACACCCGTGACGAGTCCGACGGCATTTGCCCACGACATTGCGTCAAGTGCATAGTCGTGAACTTTTTTATAGTCCGCATATCCTTTAATTTCCGCTTTCGCGTCAGTGATGACGTGTCTGTACTCGGCATAGCGCATGATGATCGCGGCGAGCTGCTCACGCGTCACGTTGTTCGTCGGCGCGAACTTGCCGCTTCCCACACCGTTGACGATATCGTTCACCTGAGCCCAGACCACGGCTATCGTGTACCACTGACCGTTTTTAACGTCGGAAAAGACGTTCTGATTCTCGGAATACTGCGGCGAGCCCGCAAGTCTCCACAGGACTGTCACGACCATCGCGCGGGTCATCTTGCCCGTCGGGTCGAACTTGCCGTTCGTGCCGTTCATCAGTCCTTTTTCCGTGACGTACTGAATATCAGCCGCACTCCAACGGCTCTCTTTTACGTCCGGATAGCCCTCGTAACCGTCGGCAAACACCGTTACCGTTCCGAGAAGCATCGCTGCCGCGAGGATTAAAGAAAGTAATGTTTTTTTCATGGTGATCCTTTCAAGTCAAAGCGGCATCCCGCCGCGTATTCATATATAATTATAGGTTATATGGCGGGATATTTCAATAGAATTCGGAAAAATAAAAAATCGCCCGAAGGCGATTTTTTTACCGTTTAATTATTTTCTCTTTTTAGAGACTGCAAAGCCGCAAGCGGATACTGCGGAAGCGATAGCCATGATGACGATCGGGTCTGCCGTGCTCGGTGCCTTGTTGTTATTCGACGGAACGTTATTGCCGTTCTCCGTCGGGTTGTCGCTGCCGCCCTCTGTCGGGTTATCGGGAGTCACGGGATCTGTTCCGGGGTTGTCCGTGACAACGGGATCGGTTCCGGGATCGTCTGTGACAACGGGATCTGTTCCGGGGTTATCCGTGCCGGGAGTCGTGTCGTCGGGCTGTGTACCGGGGTTCGTCGTATCGCCGCCGGTCGTGCCGCCTGCGATCTGTTCGTCGGAAAGCGTAGCAACTGCATGGCTCGGAGCGTATCTCTGGTCAACCATGTAGCCGTATTCGCCGAAGGAAACGCCGTAGCAGTTATAGTTCTTCTCATCGCCGTCGGGAGTGTCGGTACCTGCGACAGAGCAGAGAGTAAAGCCGAAACGCATACCGTTTGCAACTTCTGTCGTCGTGAAGTTTGCGAACGGGATAGACCACTCGTAGATAACGGAGCCGTCTGCGCCGAACGCTACCTCAAAGTCCGTTCCGGGGTTGGGATCGTATGAACCCGTGTTGCCGAGCTGGTTGTAGTGACCTTCCATGTACTCGCCCGTCTTGGCGTTCCTGGAGATCGCATAGTAGAAGAGCGGGAGCTCCCCTCTCGTTTCTGCAGGTGCGCATTCGACCTGAAGGCCGAGGTTGCAGAGGAACTGGTCGCCGGGTTTTTCGCCTGTGCCTACCGGGATCGTCTGATCGTATTCCGGAGGAGTGCACTTGACTGCGAAGTTGAAGCCGTGTACTTCATCCCATGAGAAGTAGTATTCCATGGTGCCGAGCATTTCTTCGGCGGGAGTGTACATTGCCGCATTGTTGCCGAATACGAGGGTGAGGTTTGTCGAGTCGGGCGAGAGATCTGCGTCGAACTTTTCGTATTCGCCCTCTCCGATAATACCGTCTTTAACAACGTTTGCGGGGTCTGCCTTCTTCAGGGTCACTGTGATGTCGCATCCGCCGTTCGGGTTATAGGACTGCGCGGAAACGACTGCTGCCGTCATCGAAAGGACGAAAACGACAGAAATGATGATGCTGAGAATCTTTTTCATATCTTTTCTCCGTAAAAGTGATGTTCATCTTTGTGATACAAGATGATGTCCTGCATTTATTATATCATATACGGAATAAAAGTCAACCCTTTTTTCGTTTTCCGGGATACGGAAAAGCCGATGTTTCAATTCAAAAAGACACCCTTTCGGGTGTCTTTTGATTTTAATATCTTCCGATATCGGAGAACGGGATCTTCATGAAGTCCGCGCCGTCACGGATGTTGTAGTCACCGCGCGCCGGATCGACAAAGAGCTCGTTTTCTTCGATCGACAGCACCTTGTTGTTCCCGACCGTGCCGAATCTGACAACGCTGTCCGCGACCTCGTTGTAAGCGCCCTTTCCGCCGATCACGTAGTTGTTCGTGATGTTGCAGTAAGAGGAGTTTGCAAGGCAGTCGGGATTGTCGAGATGCGTGATGTCGAAGTCAAACGTGAGCAGCCACGGGAAGCGTTCTATCCATTCGGGATCGGTCTGATACGGCACTCTGTAGAGGCTCTGGAGTCTTCCCTGATGCGTGTCGCTCATCAGGTCAGCAGGGACCTTGCCCTCCGCCTCGTATTGCGCCTTGTTTGCGTTGTAGGTCTCGATAGCTTCCTGAGCCATCGTGTAGTACTTGTCGGTTATCCAGAGTCCGCGGGGCTCGCTGCCCGTTCCGATCGTGATGTTGTCGTGGATACTGTTCTGTCTGCCGCCGCCCATGAGAACGGTGGAGTTGAACTCTTCACCGTAGAAGATGTTTCCGTAGATCTCCTGACCGGACAGGCCGTCGTCGAGGTAGATGCAGGTCGGAGCCATGCTCTTGCCTATCTTGTAGAACAGATTGTATCTGATGATGCATCCGCCCTGAGTAAGCGATCTGCCCGTGTAGAATGCGCCCATGTCGGAGGATTCTCTGACCGCGTCGTGGATGACGTTGTACTCATAGACGTTGACGCCGCCGTAGCTGATCGCAACGTGCGGGCAGTTGTATACTTCGTTGTGAGAAACGGTTACGCCGTCGATGCCGCCGTCAACGCCGACACCGGATGCGTACGACTTGCTTCTGATGCCGAAGTCGTGGATCGCATTGTTGTCGATGAGGATGTGGCTGTCACGGAAGGTGACTGCGTCGTCACCGCTTCCGACGATGTAAATGCCGCCGGAGAGCATGTTGGAGATCTCGCAGTTCGAGATCGTGATGTACGAGCCGCCGAGTCTGACCGTAACGTCGCCGCAGCAGTTCATGATCGTGGAGCGGTCGAGCGTGAGGTGATCGCCGATCATCGTAACGGCACGTCCCGTGCAGTTTCTGAAATCAAAGCCGCGGAAAGTGGTGTACGAGCAGCTTGTATTGATGAAATTGCCGTAAACGCAGATCGAATAGTCGGATTCCGGCTCGTAAACGTAAAGCGTACCCGTCGAACGGTCAACGTAGTATTCTCCCGCGTAGTCGAGTTCCTCGGAGATGTTGTAAAGGATGAACTTGTGAGGCTCCTCGTTTCCGATGCCCCACGTCATCTCGCCGAGAGTCATGACGCTCGTCGCAGGGTCATAGCCTTCGACAGTCGTGTTGTCGGAGCCCCAGTCATATTTCAGATAGCCGTTCAGTCTCACGCCCTCGAGAGTGTGGTACTTAGCGACTCTCTTTGCGACGAACGGAAGAAGCGTGATGCTCTTTTCCTCGTTCATCATCGAAGCGTTCGAGAAGACGTCATAGCCCTCAGCGTCGACGTCCGGATATCTTGCCGTAATGCAGCCCACGCCGTTGCAGAATGCTTCGACGGATTCGGGGAGAGAGCTTACGTCGCAGTAATCCGAAAGCTTTGCCTTATAGATATGATCGGCTGCCGCGCTGTCGAAAAGTTTCTTGTCGGCTTCGTCAAGCTTCGTGAAT
>JAKSPW010000171.1 GCA_024404435.1 Clostridia bacterium
TGCCGGCTATACTCGTTCGGTTCTGCTTCACGAGCGGCGCTATCAGCATGCCTCGCCATACGAGGTCGAGAAGCTGGGCGTCGAGCGGCTTGATCGCGATCTTCGCCAGGAGACCACACCCTACGAGGGGAGGCGCGGGAATGCCCGACGGTGAATACAAGCTCGGCAGCCTCACGCACGGTCAGACGGTCTCCGTCTTCGACGGTATCGCGCACATGCCCGACGGAATCAGCTTTGCGGGCAGCGTGGCAACGGCGGACAGACCTATTCGCGTCATGACGAAAAAGGCGGGAGTTTCACTGCCTGATGCCGTAAAGATGATGACGGAAAATCCCGCAAGGGAAGTGGGAGTGCTTGACCGCAAAGGCAGGGTCGCGCGCGGATATGATGCCGATCTTGTGCTCTTTGATGAAAATATCAACATAAGATCCGTTTGGTGCCGCGGAGAAAAAACAGTATGACTGAGCACTTCTCGGCAAGCGGATTTGATTTTACGATAAAGTCTGACGGACGAGCCGTAACGGAGATAAAACGCGGCATGTTCGGTGAAAACACTCCGGATGACGTCACATCTCTTGCAGTAAAGGAGCTTACGGAGTATTTTGACGGAAAGCGAACTTGTTTTTCGTTTCCCGTTGAATATCATTCGACTCCTTTCCGTGAAAAAGTGTGGAACGCTCTGAGAAGAATTCCCTACGGTCATACGGTAACCTACGGAGAACTTGCCGAAATGATAGGAGAGCCGTCAGCTGCAAGGGCTGTCGGAAACGCAGTCGGAGACAATCCCCTTCTTATAGTTTTACCGTGCCACAGGGTCACGGCAAAAGGTGCGATCGGTGGATTTTCAGCGGGACTTGACCTCAAAAAGGCACTTATGCAAATAGAAAAAATCCTCTGAAAAGAGGATTTTTTTTGAAAAATCAGGTGAGACCTTTCACGGTTTTCCGCGACTAATAAGTGAATTCGTAACGTGTACACGAAACAACGGAGGAATTTATGACTGATGAAGGAAAACGACTGTTCCTTGAGTACCTTGACGGTGACGAGACAGCGCTCGGTAAGCTCCTTGACTTATACGGCGCGTCTCTTGTCCTTTTCATCAACCGCTTTGTCGGAAACGTGAGCGTTTCTGAGGAGCTGATGGAAGACACCTTTTGCGAGCTTATCCTTCACCCGAAAAGGTACAGCGGAAAATCGAGCTTCAAAACTTATCTTTTCTCGATAGGGAAAAACAAGGCCGTCGATCATGTCAGGCGCGCGGCAAAGTACGGCGTAGTTCCCCTTGAAGAAGAGGAGAGAGAGGAACTTTCCTGCCTTGAAGATGCGGTGATAAAGGATGAAGAGAAAAAAGAACTGTATTCGGCACTCGAAACGCTGAATGACGACTACAAAAACGTTCTTTATCTTCACTATTTCGAAGACATCGGCTATGACGACGTATCCCGTATCATCGGGAAGTCGCAAAAGCAGGTCAAGAACCTCGCATACCGCGCAAGGCAGGCACTGAAAGAAGAGCTTGAAAGGAGAGGTTTTGTCTATGAAAACATCTGAAAATTGGGCAAAAGATATTGAAAATAAAGTCAATATCGAGCGTGCCCTGAATGAAAGGAAAAAGAAAAATATACTGAAATTCGGAAGTATCGCGGCAAGCTTTGTGCTCGTCTGCGCCGTCGCAGTCACGGCACTTTCTCTTCGCGGAGGCGGAGAGGTCACCCGTCAGCCGAAGACCGGATATACTGTGCTCGGTGCCGACGAAGTCGGCGGTCCCGCCGGCGGTAACGGCGGCTGTACGGTACACAAGATGCTCTATCACGAAGCCGTAATTGACCAGACCGGTATAAACGACATCACGGGCGTCACCGATAAATGGTGGAAACTTACCTCAAAGTGCGGCTTTGTCCTGCCGGAAAGTGAAAGGGACTCATTCACGAGCATTCTGAATTACATCAAAACGTTCGGGATCACAAGAAACGTCTACCTCGCACGTATGGATTGCTGCGACTTGTTGATGCTTGAGCCGGATCTTCTGTATTCCGGAGACGATGAAGCCATTTCAAAGAGGCTGGAGCAGAACGGCTCACAGATCTATGACGAGAAGGTGTCCCATGCGGAGGCTGTATATCACGAGCTTATGGATATGTGCCTTGAAAAGGGACTTTACGAGTCGAACTACAAATCGTTCTACGACTGTGTGACGGCACTCGGACTTGATGAAGAGGGACTGAAAAATATCAGCGACGAGGTAAAGAAAAGGGGTACGGAAACGTTCGACTTCAATTATGATTTCCTGTTCGGCGGCGAGGCGGCTGATATTGCCGAAAAGCTGAAAGCTTCTCCGCATGATGCTCACGACGTCATTTTCGGCCTTTTCTGTAACGCATCAGAGTCAAGTAACCGTGCGTTTTACGAAAAACTCGATATTATCTCAGACATCGGTCCGGAAAAAGACGCGTTTGAAAGATACGTCTCTCTCGGCGGTACGGATGCGGTGTATCACTACGTCCCGGCCTCCCTTGCGGAGTACGTCGGGATCGACAAGTTTACGGAATGGTACAAAACAAAGCTTGCCGAGACGGACGTGAGAGGCGGTGATTTTTCCTCAAAGGTGACGGTAAAAGCCTTTGTCGACGATTTCGGGCTTACCGAAGAAGAGTTTACCGAAAACACCTTCTTCGACGAGCGGGCGTATCTGAACGTCCCTCTGCTGTTCGACGGCTCGGCTGAAGAAAACGAGGAATACTATTCCGATCTTGCGGCAAGAACGGCAGACGAGACGAAGGTAAAGAATTACCGTGACCTGAACATCTTCATCATCTCGAAATACAGCGGCGCGGAAAACGCGGCCGAGGCACAGTACCTCGGCGTCGGATGGGGGCAGCTGACGGAGGCGAGCATCCCCGAGCTCGTAAGACTTTTCGGACTGACACGCGAACAGCTTGAAGAAGCGATAGAGTCTTCGCTCATTGGCGGATATGGCAGGGCATATGACCTTGACGGAATCTCCGAAACCTTCGATTACGACCTTGACGTTTGCTTCGGCAACATCGAGCTTGAAGCACTTATCGGTACCGTATCGACGCGCGAGCGGCAGGATTATTTCGACGCTCTGTTCTGCCGCGAGACGCCGAAGAGCCTGTACCACGAAATATATAACGTGACGACGAAAACAAATCGCTCGTACTGCCGTGCACATTCCGGCTCACCGTATCATTTCATTCCGAAATCCGTGATGGAATCGTGTCCTGCCGAAGCTGCGGAATTCGTGAAATGGAGATCGGGCGACTTTTATCCCGGTCAGAGAAGTGATGGCCGGTGCGGACGGCAGGGAAAGTACCTGTTCAACTTCCCGAGGTTTGCCCGCGAGTTCGGCATCACGAAAGAATCGTTTACAGAAAACGCGACGTTCAGCGAGCTTGCTCTGCACGACCCCGATATCGTCTTCTCGGATGACGACGCTGCCGTCGAAGCATACTACGACAATACGGAGTATTTCGATATCACGACGGAGAAGATATACAACTATTACCTGTTCAGGCAGACGCTTGCCGATAAGTACGGGGACTTTGACGTGCTCGGAGAAGAGAGTATACCCGAGTTTGCCCTGAGGACGGGGATAGACGAAAATAAGCTGCGCAAGGTAGCGGCGGACGTTGCCGACGAAGCCGAAGAAAAGTACTTCTTTGAATATGACTTCACCGTAACTCCCGACGGGAGTGAGTCGAGAGTGCTGACTAACCGCTTCTGCGGACTGATCGGGTGAGAACGAAAACAAAATAAAAAA
>JAKSPW010000172.1 GCA_024404435.1 Clostridia bacterium
GCCTGCTGTGTTTACTTTTTTTTCATTATTATCATTTCTTATTGACGTCTCCCGGTACAGTGAAAGAAGTGAGTAGATCATTGTTGTACCGCTTCTTCCCTCAACTTCTGTTTCTACCGTGCAGTCAGTACCTGTAAAAATTATTTTGCAATTAGCCTTGTTAATACTCGTCCAAAGCGGATCGCAAGCCCCGTCACCCGGTATGACTGCCGCAGAAACCGTAAACGTACTTGTCAAAGCCAGAACAAGAGCCATAAACACAAAAAACAGTCTTTTCATACTTTCCCTCCTTTCCCACAAATATCCTTTCATGTATATATAACAAATGAAAACTCATTCCGTCTTACAAAAAACAAAAAAAGTCGAGATTTTTTTTCGACTTTTTTTGATTTGACTATTTTATGCTGTCTGCGATCCTGATGATCTCATCGCCTGAAATACTGTCCGCCGAGATCTTATATCTGTATTTGCTGTCCGCCCACATCATAAATGCGCGTCCGTCGGCATACTCAAACAGCTCGGCACGTGTGCCGTCTTCAAGCTCGACAGTGCGCTCGGTCACATCTGTATTGTCGATTGCCGTCACCGCATAATCAGCTTTATCTTGACTGTAACGTATTGAATACCCTTCTTTGTTTTGATATTTCACATATATACTGGTATGGCTTCCCGCAATATCATGTATTTTATATCCGTCAGGGACGTACAACGGATTTTTCATCTCAAAAGTGCCGTCTTTGTCTGCCGAGTAACGGTCAAATGAAAGCTCGATATGATCATCTTTCATATCCTTTTTTATATCGATGAACGTTTCGGCAATGGCAGCGCGCACGGGAGCTGCCGACAACGCTACTCCGGAGCAGACCGTGACGACGCTCATCAAAGCGATCAGTCCGACTCTGACGGCTTTTGAAAACCCGCTCATGAACGGCTCTGCCCTGTCTTTCCTGATCGCTCTTTTAATACGTCCCGATATTCTTTCACAAGGTTCAAAACGGTCGGTATCATTAAGGCTTTCTTCCTCGGAGTCGAGGTATTTGTCGGCGGCGAGCTTCATCGCGACCGAAAAATCCACGTTTCTTATCTCATTCATGCATATACCCCCACAGCTTTTTTCTCAGTTTTTTATTTGCTCTCTCGATCACCGTGCCGACCGTCGACGGCTTCATGCCGAAGAATTCCGCGATCTCGGTGTTTCTCATGTCGTAATAGTATTTCATCACGACGATCTCCCGCGTCGGCGTCGGGAGCGCGGCGATCTCCCGTGCCAGCATCTCCGAGGTCTCTTTCCGGAGAAGTATTTCCGTCAGGTCGCGCGCCTCTCCCCGGACAAGCTTTTCTTCTCCGTCCGCTTCCTCGGCAAGCTCCTCGAGCGAGTCGATCTTCAATTTGTTTTTCCGTCTGTAAAGAGTGAAACAGACGCTCCGCGCGTAGATCACGATGAGGCGGGCTCTTTCCCTCTCGTCCGTGTCGGAAAAGCGGTCTTTATATTTGATCACTTTAAGAAAAGTCTCGTTCAGGGCGTCCTGTGCGAGGTCCTCAGAGCAAAGTATCTTCATGCAGATCGCCTTGACTTTTCCGGAATAATCCATCCACAACTGCTCGACAAGGCATCTTTCGGTATCTTCAAGTGTTTCAAGTACTTCAAGAAAAAGCAAATTTTCCACTCCTCTCTTTACTTCGGGAAAATTATACCATACCGGCAGATCACTTTCAAGCCCGTGTGCATTATTTGCCCACTCGTAGATATATAACTATTCAAAATCGGTTCCGTCTCACTTTTTTGAAAAATATTTTCTTTTCGTTTGACATTATGAAACGGGGTGTCGAGGGCGCCACCCCCTACCGCAGAAAAAAACGTTTGTTTCTCGCCGTTTTGTCGGTATGTACGCAAACGAAAAAGCAGAAATCCGGTAGGGGTCGGCACCCTCGACGACCCGTTCCGTATGTCTTTATCATACGTTTGCGGGAGGATGATATCCTCACATACGGACAAAGATTTGGTCATCAGCACAGCAACTGAAAAATTTTTTCTTTACTGTTTCCCCGGTCTGTGGTATAATTACAGTGTATTGTTATAAGGAGAAACCGCCCGTGGATAAATTCAAGCTTCACTCGCCGTTCGAGCCGACGGGCGATCAGCCCGAGGCGATAGCGCGTCTCGTCGACGGCATCAACAAGGGATATAAAAACCAGACGCTTCTCGGTGTTACCGGCTCCGGCAAGACCTTCACGATGGCTAACGTCATCGCGGCGGTGAACCGCCCGACTCTCGTGCTCGCGCCGAACAAGACGCTCGCGGCACAGCTCTGCTCGGAGTTCCGCGAGTTCTTCCCGGAGAACGCCGTCGAGTTCTTCATTTCATACTACGACTACTATCAGCCCGAGGCTTACGTCCCCGGCAAGGATATGTACATCGAAAAGGACTCGTCCATCAACGACGAGATCGACAAGCTGCGTCACAGCGCGACCTCGGCTCTCTTCGAGAGGCGCGACGTCATCATCGTGGCGAGCGTGTCGTGCATATACTCCCTCGGTCCGCCGGAGGAGTACAAGAGGCAGACCGTCGGCGTGCGCCCGGGACTTGAAGTCTCCCGCGACGCGCTCGCCGCAAGGCTCATCGACATAAACTACGACAGAAACGACCTCAGCCTCACCCGAAACAATTTCCGCGTCCGCGGCGACGTGCTCGAGGTCTTCCCTTCCGGCTACTCCGAGCGTGCGATCCGCATCGAGTTTTTCGGCGACGAGGTCGACCGCGTGTGCGAGATAAATCCTCTCACGGGCGCCGTCACCGAGGAACTCAACTACGTCGCGATCTTCCCCGCCACGCACTACGTCATCGACCACGAGGCGAAAGAAAAGGCAATTGCCGAAATTGAGTCGGAGATGGTCGACCGCGTCGAGTGGTTCCGCTCGCAGAACAAGCTGCTCGAAGCACAGCGCATCGAGGAGCGCACGCGTTACGACATCGAGATGATGCGCGAGATCGGATACTGCTCCGGCATCGAAAACTACTCCCGCATCTTCGCGGGGCGCGCGCCGGGCTCGACTCCGTACACGCTTCTCGACTATTTCCCGAAGGATTTCCTGCTGTTCGTCGACGAGAGCCACGTCACCTTTCCGCAGGTGAGAGGCATGAGCGGCGGCGACTTCGCAAGAAAGCAGAATCTCGTGGAATACGGCTTCCGCCTGCCGTCGGCTTACGACAACAGACCGCTTTACTTCGACGAATTCGAGAGCAAATTAAATCAGGTCATCGCGGTCTCCGCGACGCCGTCCGCGTACGAGCTGGACAGGAGCTCTCAGACAGTCGAGCAGATCATCCGCCCGACGGGACTCCTTGACCCGAAGATCTCCGTGCGTCCCGTCGAGACGCAGGTCGACGACCTCATCGGCGAGATACGCGCGAGAGCCGAAAAGGGAGAGAGAGTTCTCGTCACGACGCTCACGAAGAAGATGGCGGAGGACCTCACCGAGTACCTCGAGAGGCAGGAGATCAGAGTCAAGTACATCCACCACAACGTGGAAAGCATGGAGCGCACGGAGCTGCTCCGCGACCTCAGGCTCGGACTCTACGACGTGCTCGTCGGAATCAACCTGCTCCGCGAGGGCATCGACCTTCCCGAGGTCACGCTCGTGGCGATCCTCGACGCGGACAAGGAAGGCTTCCTCAGAAGCGAGCAGTCGCTGATCCAGACGATCGGCCGCGCCGCCCGCAACGTGGGAGGCGAGGTCATCATGTACGCCGACACGGTGACGGGCTCGATGAAGCGCGC
>JAKSPW010000173.1 GCA_024404435.1 Clostridia bacterium
AAAAGGATCTTGCCGCCGTCAGCTGCTGTGTCGCGTACGAAGTTGTAAGCCTCTTCGAACTTCTTGATAGTCTTCTGAAGGTCGATGATGTAGAGACCGTTGCGTTCTGTGAAGATGTACTCTGCCATCTTCGGGTTCCAGCGTCTTGTGTGATGTCCGAAGTGAACGCCTGCTTCAAGAAGCTGTTTGATTGATACGATAGACATTATAATGTCCTCCTTTGGTTTTTCCACCACAGCATCCCCTTTTCCGTGACCCCGGACTGTCCGCGGCACCGACGGAAAACCACGTGCTGTGTGTGTGATAAAATATTTTTATGCGTCTTTCGCCGCATACAACAGAGATTATATCACAAAGCGGCGGTTATGGCAAGACTTTTTTTGAAATTTTCTATTATTTTTTATGTTTTTTCAGTGCTTACTGCGCTTTTTTCCGAAAAAGGAGCTCTTCCCCTCTCCGCTTTCGAGCGATACGGGAATCTCCACGAGAACCGTGTCGCGTCCGATGCACTTTATCTCGTTCCACGGGACACGGACGTGATTTCTCGACGAGAACAGCGACGACAGGCTGTCGGGACACACGATCAGCGCCGAAACGCAGCCGGATTCCGTATCGAGTTCAAGCTCGGCAACTTTCCCGAGATTTCTTCCGCTGCACACGTTTATGACATCCTTGTCCCTGAGTTCTTCGGTAGTACAAAACATATTTTCTCTCCAGACTGTTTTTTAGAAATAATCGTTGCAAAATCTGAAATAATGTAGTATAATAAATTTGTATTTGCGGATTTTACGGATTATACCGTATTATCGCCTGATTATCAAGAAAGGAAGTATGCGGAAAATGATGATGGGCAGAGATATAGGAATCGATCTCGGCACTGCCACCGTCCTCGTCTACGTCAAGGGCAAAGGCATCGTGCTCAAAGAGCCGTCTGTCGTCGCGATCGACAAGAACACCGATAAAATACTGAAGGTCGGACGCGAAGCTCAGAAGATGCTCGGCAGAACTCCCGGCAACATCACGGCAATCCGTCCTCTCAGAGACGGAGTAATCAGCCAGTACGACGTCACGCTCCGCATGATCCAGCACTTCATCAGACGCGCGTGCGGCAATTCCCTTTTCTTCAAGCCGCGAGTGATAATCTGCGTTCCGAGCGGTATCACCGAGGTCGAGGAAAGAGCAGTCGTCGACGCGGCAACTCAGGCGGGTGCGAAGCGCACTTACCTCATCGAAGAGCCCGTTGCAGCCGCTATAGGCGCAGGCATCGACATTTCACAGCCTAACGGTCACATGATCGTCGACATCGGCGGCGGAACGACCGATATCGCCGTCACTTCGCTCGGCGGAGTCGTGGTGTCCGAATCGATCAAGATCGCCGGAGACAAGTTCGACGAGGCGATAATCCGCTACGTCAGAAAGAAGCACAACGTGCTGATCGGTGAGAGGACCGCGGAAGAGATAAAGATCAAGGTCGGAACGGTATGGCCGAGAGAGGAACAGAAGGTCATTGAGGTCAAGGGACGCTGTCTCAGAGAAGGTCTTCCGAAGGTTGTACGCATCAGCTCGGCGGAGATACCGACTGCGCTTGAGGAGCCGATAAAAGCCATCTGCGAGGCCGTATGCTACGTCATAGAGCGCACGCCGCCCGAGCTTATCGGCGACATCATGAGCAACGGTATCGTGATGACCGGCGGCGGAAGTCTTCTGTACGGTCTCGATCAGCTCATCGCAAACGTGACGGGCATCAAGACCAGAGTCGCCGACAAGGCAGTCTCCTGCGTTGCAGTCGGAACGGGACTTTCGCTCGACAACATTTCCGTTCTTCCCGAGGGAACTATCAATCTCTCACGACAAAGACTTTCAAGATACTGAAATAACAGGGTTGCCGTGAAAACGGCAGCCCTTTTTATACGGAGCTATGATGTTAAAGTTATCAGACAGGAACAAACAGTTTTATAAGAGCTTTTTCATAATGCTCGTGACGATTGCGATGCAGAACGTGCTCATCTACGCCGTAAACCTCGCAGACAACGTGATGCTCGGAAAATACAGCGAGCTCGCGATGTCGGGCACTGCGCTCGTGAATCAGATACAGTTCTTACTCCAAATGCTCATTCAGGGCACGGGCGAAGGTATCATCGTCATCGCGGCACGCCATTGGGGTGAAGAAGACGTTCCCTCGATCAAGAGAGTGACCTCCGTCGGCATGAGATGGGCACTCGTCTTCTCCTTCGTCATGTTCGCAGGTGCTTTCTTCTTCCCGGATCAGGTGCTCGGCATTCTCACGAACAAGGAGCCGCTTATCAAAGAGGCTGCAAAATACCTGCGCATCATCGCGTTCACTTATCCCGTCTTCGCCGTAACGAACGTACTGCTCGCATCTCTCAGAAGCGTCGAGACGACAAGGATCGGCTTCTGGGTATCGCTCACTGCGCTATTTACGAACATTTCTCTCAACTACGTATTCATCTTCGGCAAGCTCGGTATTCCCGAAATGGGCATCCGCGGTGCGGCGATCGCCACACTTATCTCGCGTGTCATTGAGCTCGTGATAGTAGTCGTTTACACGTTCTTTGCCGATAAGAAGATAAAGCTCAAGGTAAGCGATTTCCTGAAGAAAACGGGAGACATGCCGAAGAGATTCATCAAAACGAGTCTTCCCGTCATCCTTTCAAGCGGCTCGTGGGGCATCGCCATGGGACTGCAGACCGCCATTCTCGGAAGGATGGAGGATTCCGTCGTTCCCGCGAACAGTATCGCGGCTACCGTCTTTTCGATAGTGACCGTCTTCATCTACGGCTCGGCGACGGCAGCTTCCGTTGCGCTCGGCAAGATGATCGGCAGGGACAAAAAAGATATCTCCGAAGGGCTCACGACGCATGAACAGAGCCTCGCAAACGTAAAAAGCAAAGCAAAAGCACTTCAGCTCATCTTCCTCGGCCTCGGTCTCGTCAGCTCTCTCGCTCTCTTTCTCATGAAGGGACCGATCATCGGCTTCTACGACATCGCGGACGAGACGAAGGTCATGGCAGACAGCTTTATGACGGTGCTGTGCGTCACGATGATCGGCACGGCATATCAGATGCCTTCCCTCTCCGGCATCATCCGCGCGGGCGGCGACACGAGCTTCGTTTTCTACAACGACCTTATTTTCATGTGGGGCATCGTGCTCCCTGCGTCGTTCCTTTCCGCGTTCGTCTTCAAACTCGCGCCCGTGATAGTTTTCATCTGCCTCAAGAGCGACCAGGTGCTCAAATGCTTCGTAGCCCTTTTCAAAGTCAACAGATTCAGATGGATCAAGGATATATAATCATCAAAGCAGGAGAATAACATGAAACTTGAACTAATTAACGGTAAATTCGAAATCACGAGGAACGGCGAGACAGTCGTCCGTAACGTGAGGACCTACAAGATGTACTTTGACGGAGAAAGAGAGGTCGCCGCTCTGCCCGAGGGCGAGTGGGTACAGTCCGGAAACCGCTTCTTGTGCGACAACTACACCGTCGAATATAACGATATCGCTGACAACGCGATAACCGTCAAAGCAACTTATAAAAACACTCTCGGCATCACAGTCGGCCACAGCCCCTTTGTAGTGCTTGAAGGAAAGCCCGGCTTCAAGGCCGACGTCTGCCTCTTCACCGAGCCGGACGCCGCACCTGAGGCATCC
>JAKSPW010000174.1 GCA_024404435.1 Clostridia bacterium
GTGACAGTCCGAAGCGTTCCGCGTTCTCAGCCACCATCAGCGTGGCGTTCGGTACGTTCACGCCGACCTCGATGACCGTGGTCGACACGAGCACGTCGATCTCCCCCGCGCAGAAACGGCTCATGATCTCTTCGCGCTCTGCCGTTTTCATTTTGCCGTGAACGACTGCGACGTTGACGCCCGGAAGTGCCTCGCAGAGCGTTTCTCCGAACTCCATGACCGCCTTGAGCGGAGGCACGGTCTCGTCTTCAAACAGCGAGAAAAGCGGGATGTCCGCCATTTCCTCGGGATTATCTCCCTTTTGCTTTGTTTCTTTATTCTCCTCGATCGACGGGCAGACGACGTATACCTGATGCCCCTCGGCGACCTGTTTTGCGATAAAGCCGTTGAGCCTTTCTCTGTACGATTCGTCGACGACGAAGGTCCCGACCGGCTTTCTGCCCGCGGGAAGCTCGTCGATACGCGAAACGTCGAGCGAGCCGCAGAGTATGAGAGAAAGAGTGCGCGGTATCGGAGTCGCGCTCATGACGAGAGTGTTTATTCCCTCCGATTTTGCGGCAAGCGCCGCTCTCTGCATCGCGCCGAAGCGATGCTGCTCGTCGATGATCACGAGCCCGAGGGACGACGGTATGACGTTATCGGAAAGAAGCGCGTGAGTGCCGATGACGAGCGTCGGTCGTGCGCTCGCAAGTGCTTCGAGCACCGTGCGTTTTTCGGAGGCCTTCGTGCTTCCCGTCAGAAGATACACTTCAAGACCTAAGGGAGAAAACAGTCGTGAAAGATCACCGTAATGCTGTGCGGCGAGTATTTCCGTCGGCACCATGAAAAGACAGTCGTGCCCGTTATTCAGACACATATACGCAGCAGCGGCGGCGACCGCCGTCTTGCCGGAGCCGACGTCTCCCGTAAGCATTCTGTTCATGGCGATGCCGGAGCTCATATCCGATGTGATCTCATCGACCGAGCGCTTCTGTGCACCGGTGAAGCTGAACGGCAGCACTTCTTCAAACGCCGAAATATCGGCGTTTTTCATTTCGGCGCGGGATGCGGTTTTCTTTTTTCCGCCGAAAACGGAAAGCGAAAGCGACGAGATAAAGAGCTCGTCGAAGATCAGCCGTCTTTTTGCCGTTTCAAGAGCGGATTCCGTTTCGGGAAAATGTATGTTTCTAATGGCGTAAGCCGTCGTCGGGAGCTTTGCGTCGGACAAAACGTCGCCCGCCAGGTATTCCTCCGTCTCGGGGAGAGCAAGTCTCAGGGCTTCGCTCACGCAGGAGGAGACTATCTTCTGACTGAGTCCCTGCGTCATCGGGTAGACCGGTACTATCGGCAGGAGCTCCCTGCCCTCGATCACGGGCTCGGGAATAAGTGAATTCGCTTCGAGTCTCGATTTCGAGAGCGCAAACTTTCCCCAGAATCTGAATACCGATCCGACCTTAAAGGTATCCTTTAAGAAAGCCTGATTGAAATACGTTATCTCGACCGTGCCGTCTTCGTCAAAAGCCCTTACCTTCATTATGGTCATTCCGCGTCGGATCATCCTTGCCTTCGGCTCTGTCGCGACCGTGAGGATCGTTGAAAACGGTCCCGTCTCGCCCGCTTCGAGCCTTTCGCGGATCTCGGCAAGAGTCAGGGTCTTTCCTCTGTTCTGATAAGCGCGGGGGTAGTATCTGAGCAAATCGGAGATTTGGGTAACACCGACTCTCTCGAACGCACGGCGGCGGCTCTCGCCGATGTTTTTCAGTTTTGAAACGGATTCGTCACCGTACATCACGTCACCCCTCCTTTTCCGCGGGATCAAAGTCGATATTCGCTCTTTTTGCCTGCGAATGCTGCAGCTTTCTCTCTATTTTGTAGATTTTTCCGTTTTTGCGGAAGCACGCTCCCGTCTGCTTGAAGCTGAACGCGACGTTATGCTTCATGCACTGCTCGCGAGTCGACAGTATCCAGTCAAAGTCGCATACTCTCGCATCGGGCCCCGATTCGCCTCCGCAGGTGACGGACACGATCTGTCCCGGGTATTCTTCAAGATACTTTGAAATATCAATCTTTTCAAGCATCGGCTCGTGGATCACGGACTTTTTCGCTATCGGAAGCTTCAGGAACACGGGCAGCCTTTTGTCAGCCATCTCCTGATTCTCGCAGGTGCAGCAGACGTGCACGTTCGGATATCCCTCTCCCCAATCGTCGGGAAGCGAGACCGTAAAGCGCTCGGGACGCTTCGTTACCATGAAAAAGTCGAGGTCATCTCTCTCTTTTATCATTTTCCACGCATCAATGCGCCATTCGTCCGCATCGGGATGAAAAAAGTCGGACGTGAAGCAGGTATAAACCGTTCCGTCCTCCCTTGTGAGCTTATATTCGCCGTTCCTCTTTTTCTTTACGGGAAGATCGAATTCCGCCGTTTTATAAAGCACGGTGCTGTCCCGTCCGACCTCCCCGTCGCGTCTGTAAACGTAACAGTGGGCGCATCCGGGGCTTACCTTCGTGCAGCCGTGCCAAAGATTCCAGCTTGACATTATTTATTGAATCTGCACGGAGCCTTGTAGAACTCTTCAAGGTCGAGCGTGCGGTCATCGGAAAATCCGAGCTTATGAGCGAAATAATCGGTAACTCCCTTTCCGGCAGTAAGGATTTTCACCTCGCAGCGATACATGAAGTTCATCGCTGTGCGGGCCATGATGATGAGCGCTTCCTCGTCGTCGACGCCGGGGACCGACGCGAGCGCGCAGAACTCATTGACGTTTCCTTTGATCTTGACCGTGCAGACACCGATGATGAAGTTGACCTTCGTCGCGTCGTCGTTCACGTCCGCGGCAAAATAAGTGTATTCGTCGTCGTGATATTCCACTTTGCACATGCGGCACAGCTCTGCCGCAGTTTCTTTGTCGTATACGGGTTTAACAGCTAACATTTTATATGCCTTTCAAATAGTCGATTTCTTCGTTTGTCAGGTATCTCCACCTGCCGAGCGGCAACTCTCCCGCCTCGATCTCACCGATCTTCACACGGGACAGCCGCTTGATCTTGAAGCCGCTTCTCTCGCACATCCGTCTGATCTGACGGTTTCTGCCCTCGGAGAGGATTATCTCAACCTTCGTGATGCCGTCCTCGGTCTCAAGCACTCTGACGGGCGCTTTTTTCGTCATTCTGCCGTCGATCTCGACGGGATCGCCGATGCCATCTGCCGCCTCGTCATCTATCGTACCGATCAGCTCCGCGACGTAGGTCTTCGTGACGCTGTGCGACGGGTGAGTCAGCTTATTCGTGAGCTCTCCGTCGTCGGTGAGAATAAGAAGCCCGTCCGAGTACATGTCGAGTCTGCCGACGGGATATACTCTGCGCTTCACGCCTCGCACGAGCTCTTTTACCGTGAGTCTTCCCTTTTCGTCGGACAGTGTGGAAACGTATCCGACGGGCTTGTTGAGAAGTATATATGTACCGCGCTCCGCGCGGTCTGTCATCTTTACCGTTTTGCCCTTGTAGGTGACCTCGTCGCGCTCTGTGTCGATCTTGTCGCCGAGTGAAGCCGTGACACCGTTCACCTTCACGAGTCCTTTTCTGATTTCTTCTTCGGCAGCGCGTCTGGACATGACGCCGCAGTCGGAAAAATATTTCTGAAGTCTGATCTCTGACATTTTTATGACCATGCCTTTCTTAGCATTTGAGA
>JAKSPW010000175.1 GCA_024404435.1 Clostridia bacterium
CGCCGTGAAGTTATGTGCTTCGCACATAGATTAAGAAACATGTTTGCCGCAGGCAAAAATGAACATTGTAAAAAATCTGAAAACCGAAAACTGAAAACTTAAAACTCAAAAAAGGACTCTCACGAGTCCTTTTTCTTATCAAGTGCTTTCATGAATATGATGCCGGCGGTCATGATGACCGGGAACGCCGCAGCGGCGAGAAGTCCCATGCGGAGCGCGTCGCTCGAGGTCGCGGCACTGTTTGCCGCAACGTAAGCGTCGGATACTTTTCCCGTTATCCACGGGCCGAGCGAGCATCCGACGTCTCCCGCGAGAGCGAGGAATGCAAAGAGCGCGGGGCCGGTCTTTTTGCCGAATTCATCTGAGGTCATGCCGAGGATGCCCGGCCACATGAGTGAGACTCCGAAGCCGCAGAGAGCGCATCCCACGAGCCCGAGCACGGGGGACGAGGAGACCGAGGTCAGCCCGTAGCACACGATAGTCGTGATGCCGCAGCCGAGAAGCCCGTTCTTTATGTTCATTTTCGAGCCGAGAAGCCCGTAGACCGTTCTGCCGATGCCCATGTTCACGGCGAAGAGGCACGGCCCGAGCAGGTCACCGAGCACCTTCGTGACACCGAGTCCTTCCTCCGCAAAGAGGGAAGCCCACTGAGCCATCGACTGCTCCGCGGCACCGCCGCAGATCATGAGCAGCGTCATCATGTAAAAGACGGGAGTTTTAAGAAATTCGGAGAAAGGCGTGCCCTTTGCCTCCGGGGTTATCTCCGGGATCGGCACGGTCATGAAGAAGAACAGGTTGAACGTCGGGACTGCCGCCCAGATGAGTGAGATCGTTTCCCAGTTGGCGTGACCGATGAATTTCAGCGTCAGCGTCGTGACGAGCACGACGAAGACCTGTCCCCACGAGTAGAACGAGTGGAGCAGGCACATTCCGGACGCCTTGTCGTCGGACGGGAGCGAGTCGATCACGGGGCTGATGACGACCTCGATCATGCCGCCGCCCACGGAGTAGGTGAGCACGGAGATCAGTATCGCGAGGTAAGCGTCGTTCATGACGTTCGGCAGGATGCCGAGCATGATGAGTCCCGCCGCCGAAAAGAGGTGCGAACTGATCGCGGCGAAGCGGTAGCCGAGCTTGTTTATGAACTTCACCATCAGCGCGTCGACTGCGATCTGCACGACGAAGGTCCAGAGAACGAGTCTTCCGAGCTCGGAGTACGAGACACCGAAGTCTTCGCGGAACATGATGAAGAAAAGCGGCGCGAGATTAACGACGATCGCCTGCGTAACGTAGCCTATGTAGCAGGCGAGCCGGGTGTTGTTGTAATTGGGTGTCATATGAGGTCCTTTGCAAGCGTGGTTTTTATCATTATATGAAATCCGCCGGAGCCTTGTGAGAGCCGTGTCTCGGCGGGCCTCGTTTATTTTGCAATTGCAGCGGACGTATGTCAACAAGCCGAGAAAAGTACGAAAAAAAGCGTTTTATGTGGTCTCTTTGCTATTGTAATAATGAAGAAAATATGATATAATATCCTTTATAATGGAGAACTGTATGTGTGCGGCGAAATGGAGAGCGTTATGATCATACTCGGCATCGACCCCGGCATCGCGATAGTCGGCTGGGGAGTCATAGATTACACCAAGGGTAAGTTCCGTCCCGTCGCTTACGGTGCGATAAGGACCGAAGCGAACACACCGACGGAGGAAAGGATCGCGGCGGCCTATGACGAGCTTGACGCGATAATCGAAAAATATAAGCCCGAGGCGATGGCGATAGAGGAGCTGTTCTGGAACACGAACCAGAAGACGGGCATCATCGTCGCGGAGGCGAGGGGAGTCATTCTCCTCTGCGCGACAAAGCACTCCGTTCCGATCTATGAGTACACGCCTCTTCAGGTCAAGCAGTCGGTAGTGGGCTACGGCAGAGCCGAGCAAAAGCAGTGCATCGCGATGGTGACGACGCTTCTCTCACTTCCGAAGCCGCCGTCTCCCGACGACACGGCGGATGCGCTCGGACTCGCGATCTGCCACGCTCACACGGGCACCTCGCGCCTGAGGGATTTCTACAACAAGCCGACGACGATGAAAGGAAAGATCACCTGATATGTGGATTTGCGATAAATGGGAAGACTATGAACTGCTGGATGCGTCCGACGGCGAGAGGCTCGAGCGCTGGGGAGACTACATCCTCATACGCCCCGATCCGCAGATAATCTGGAAGAGCGGGAAGAAGGATCCGCTGTGGAAAAAAGCGCACGGCGTTTACAGACGGCGCGGAGGCGGCGGAGCATGGGTGGTCGCCGATATGCCGGAGTCGTGGGACATCGGCTACGGAAACTATACCTTCCGCATAAAGCCGATGGGCTTCAAGCACACGGGAATCTTTCCGGAGCAGGCGGCGAACTGGGACTGGGCGTCCCGGATAATCAAAAATGCCGTTTCGCGCGAGCCCGAAAGATACGACGGAGGCCGTCCGTCGGTACTCAACCTTTTCGCTTATACGGGCGGCGCGAGCGTCGCGTGTGCCGAGGCGGGAGCCGCAGTCTGCCACGTCGACGCATCGAAGGGCATGGTGAACGCCGCGAAAGAAAACATGAGACTTACGGGGCTTGAAGACGCTCCGTGCAGATACATTGTAGACGATTGCCGAAAATTCGTCGAGAGGGAGATACGGCGCGGCAGAAAATACGACGCGGTCATAATGGACCCGCCGTCCTACGGCAGAGGCCCGAACGGTGAAGTGTGGAAGCTTGAGGAATGCGCCGCCGAGCTCATCTCGCTCGTGTGCGAGGTGCTCGTCGACGAGCCGCTTTTCTTCCTCATCAACTCTTATACAACGGGACTTTCTCCCGCGACGATGGGCTATATGCTCATGCAGAGCCTCGGCACTAAAGCGAAGACCGGCAAGCTCGAAACGGGCGAGACGGGCATCCCCGTGAAGGACAGCGGACTCGTGCTCCCGAGCGGAGCGTCCGCAAGATGGACGGCAAAACGCATTTCTCTTTGAATTACTCTGAAAGGAAACCTGATGGACAACGTTTTTGAGGTCAGAAACCTTGATTTCACATATCCGGCGTACGGAGACACGCCTCCCGTCAAGGCGCTTCACGACGTGAATTTCGACGTCGAACGCGGATCGTTCACCGTCATTCTCGGTCACAACGGAAGCGGAAAATCGACTCTCGCGAGAGTGCTTTGCATGCTTGAAGAGGTCGAATCGGGCAGCGTGAAGATCAACGGACGCGACATGGCGGCGGACGACGTGACGGAGGACGACATCCTCGACGCGAGACGCCGTATCGGTATGGTGTTCCAGAATCCCGATAACCAGATAGTCGCGACGGTCGTCGAGGAAGACGTGGCATTCGGCTGCGAAAATCTCGGCATGCCCTCCGAGGAGATCAGACGCAACGTCGACGCGGCACTCGAAACGGTCGGAATGACCGAATACGCCCGTCACGCTCCGCACAAGCTCTCGGGCGGTCAGAAGCAGAGAGTCGCTATCGCAGGAGTGATCGCGCTGAAACGTGACGGCATCATCTACGACGAGAGCACCGCGATGCTCGATCCGTCGGGCAGGCGCGAGGTCATGGAAACGATCGAAAGACTCAACCGCGAGGACAAAGTGACCGTTATTCTGATCACGCACTATATG
>JAKSPW010000176.1 GCA_024404435.1 Clostridia bacterium
AGACAAGCGGAGCCATTGAGGCGGAAAAAGCCGCAAAAATCTCTTTTTTTGAGCCAAAAACTCATCAATTTGCCGCGGGGTCTTGATTTTTCACCCTCTCATATCATATAATAAAGACGGAAGAAAACTTTTTGATAAGGCTCTGCCCCTTTCAAATCAAAAAAGGAGTGAAAATATAATGTCTCCCAGAAACGAAAACAATAAGACGATCACTTTCTCCATCAGAGAGGAAGAAAGAGACCGCGAACGCCGTTCCGCGCTCCGCGCCGTCTATGACGCCCTCAGCGAAAAAGGCTATAACCCCCTGAATCAGATCGTCGGCTATATCCTCACCGAGGACCCCACCTATATCACCAACCACCGCAACGCGCGCGCCATCATGAGCAGGATCGACCGCGATGAGCTCATGAGCGCACTTCTGAAGGTCTACCTCGGCCTCTGATGGAAAAGGTCAGACTTTCCCCGAGACTCCCGGAGGTCTCAAGGCTCGCGTTCGGCTCGCTGACGCTCAGCCCGCTCCAGTGCGCTCCCGACGTCGAAGCCGCCTCGGACGTCATCGCCTACGCGATCTCCCGCGGCATCAATTTCATAGACACCGCGCAGTATTACGCTAACTACGGAATACTGCGCCGCGCATTTGAAAAGACCGGCGGCGCCGACGGCGTCGTCCTTTCGACCAAAACGTACGCGTACGACAGGGCTCTCGCAGAAGCCGCCGTTGAGGAGGCGAGACGCGGGACGGACAGAGACGTCATCGACGTCTTCATGCTCCACGAGCAGGAAAGCATCCACACCCTGCACGGGCACATGGAAGCGCTCGAATATCTGCTCGAATGCCGCGAACGCGGGATCATCCGCGCCGTCGGAGTCTCGATGCACCACGTCGCCGCGGTGCGCGGAGTGCTCGAGCTGAGGCGTGAGGGGATCTTCCTCGACGTGATCCACCCGATCTACAACAAGCTCGGCGCCGGTATCGCCGACGGGACGAGAGAAGACATGGCATCCGCCGTGCGTGACGCGCACGATGCGGGAGTCGGCGTCTTCGGGATGAAATCCCTCGCCGGCGGTCATCTCTGCGGCTCCGCCGCGGAAGCGTTCGACTTCGTGCTGGATTCCGGCTTTATCGACAGCGTCGCGGTCGGCATGCAGTCCGTCTCCGAGGTGGACGCGAATATCGAATATTTTGAGAAAAGAAGCTTTTCGCCGGACGCATCCCGTGCGCTCGCCGAAAAGAAAAGACGCCTCCACGTGGAGGAATACTGCGAAGGCTGCGGCGCCTGCGTGAAGCGGTGCCCCGCGGAAGCTCTGCGCCTCGTGCCGAACGAGGTAACGGAGCGCGGCGAAGGCGAGTTCGTACGCGAGTACACGCATCACGCCGAGGTCGACACGGACAAGTGCGTTCTGTGCGGCTACTGCTCCGCCGTCTGCCCCTGCTTCGCAGTGAAGGTATACTGAAATCATACGGCGCAGCCGTATAATGCGCGTGCGGAGCACGCGCAATTCATGAACTATCACAGAGTGAAAGCTCATGAATTCTCGCTTCGCTCCATTATTAATATGATCATTTCCGCGTCGCGGAAATGTACATATTAAAGGCTTAAGACTTAAGGCTTAAGACTTAAAGCTCAATGCTCAATGCTCAATGCTCAATGCTTAAAACTCAATGCTCAAGGCTGACAAATCAATGATCACATACAACACAAAAAGCCAACGTCCTCCGCGCGGAGCGGTCATCGCGCTCGGGTATTTCGACGGAGTCCATCTCGGGCACCGCGGGATAATCTCCGCCGCCGCCCGTGAGGCAGGACTGCGCGGCGCTCCGTGCGCCGTCTGGATGCCCGACTTCAAGGAGGGCGTCACCGCTCTCACGACGGGTGAGGAAAAGCTCTCGCTTCTTGCAGAAGCGGGCGCGGAATTTGCCGTCGTGAGCGACTTTGACTCCGTCTGCGGCATGACGGGCGAGGAATTCGTGCGCGAGGTGCTCGTGCGCGAGCTCGGTGCGGTCTGCGCCGTGTGCGGCTTCAACTTCCGGTTCGGAAGAGGAGCGTCCTGCGGCGTGGCGGAGCTGAAGGAATACTGCGAAAAATACGGGATCGGCTGCGTCGTCGCCGAGCCCGTGACCTTTGACGGCGAGATCGTTTCGTCGTCGTGGATAAGATCGCTCCTCTGCGCGGGAGAGACCGAAAAAGCGGCAAAGCTGCTCGGCCGTCCCTGCCCCGGAGCAGACGGAAAAACGGAGTAATTATGCGAAAATTCACTCGAACAGCGGCGTTTTTGCTCGCCGTGCTCATGCTCTTTTCTCTTCCGCTCGCGGTTTTTGCCGGGGACGAAGATGAAGAAGAGAAGCTCGAAAAGCCGGTGCTGAAAAACGCGGATTACGTTTATTTCTATAATTTCGAGAACGACAAGGTGCTCTCCGAGCAGGGCGATCTGCACGCGCGGATCTATCCCGCGTCGAGCGTGAAGATCCTCACCGCGATCACCGCCATCGAGGCTCTCGACGGAGATTACAAGAGACAGATCACGATAACGGACGAGATGCTCTCCCACGCGGTCGGCAACAACATCGGCTTCGACGCGGGCGAGACCGTCACCGCCGAGCAGATGCTCTACTGCATGCTCGTAAACGGTGCGAACGACGCGGCGATCGTGCTCGCCTACGCCGTTTCGGGCTCGATCGACGCCTTCGTCGCTTCCATGAACGACAAGGCAAGAGAGATCGGCGCCATCGAGTCTCACTTTACGAATCCCACGGGCATGCACGACGCCGAGATGTACACGTCCCTCGCCGACACGGCAGCCATCGCGAAATACGCGTATAAAAACCCGTATTTCATGGAGATCTCGAGTACGCAGAAGTACGTCATGGAGGAGACGAATCTCAACTCCTACCGCAACATCTACAACCGCAACTGCCTTATGTCGAAGTACTACCGCGCCGACTACTATTACGAAAACGTGATCGGCATGAATGCGGGCTCGACGGCGCAGGCGGGCTACACGATCGTCGCCGTCGCGAGAAACGCGGAGGGGACGCTCACCTATCTGTGCATCATCATGGGCGCACGCTCCCTGCCCTCCGTCAAGGCGGGCGAGGAGGATGAGCTCACCAACTACACGGGCGCGATCGCGCTCCTCGACTGGGCTTTTGAGGCGTACGATTACCGAAAGATCCTCTCCGAGGGAAGCGTCGTCTGCGAGATACCGATCACGCTCTCGTCGACAGCCGACTACGTCACGCTCGTCCCCGAGATCGACGTGCTCGCTTTCCTGCCCTCCGACGTTGACGTCGAGCAGGACGTGAAGATCTCCGTCACGGCAGAGGACGAGGTCTCAGCCCCCGTAAAGAAGGGCGACATCCTCGGAAGCGCGAGAGTGCTGTACGGCGACGAGGAGCTCGGCAGAGTCCCGCTCGTCGCGACCTCCGACATCGAGCGGAGCGAATTTCTCTATGCGCTCGAAAGAATCAAGAAGTTCACCGGCAGCACGTTCTTCATCACGGCTATCGTCACAGCCGCCGTGCTCACGGTGATCTATATCCTCGCCAAGGCGCGCATCCGCCAGAGAAGACTGACCTCGCGCGTCCCGCGTCAGTACAAAAGGTAACTATGAATATTAAAGTCTTAATGCTCGGAGACGTCTTCGG
>JAKSPW010000177.1 GCA_024404435.1 Clostridia bacterium
ACTCTCTCACCTGCGAGACGGGAGAGCAGGGTAACGATCTGAGCTCTGGTCATCGTGCCGTTCGGATCGAACGTTTTTTCGGAAGTACCGAGCATGATCCCGTTTTCATACGCCTCACAGACGGCGTCGAAAAACCATTTGCTCTCCGTAACGTCTGTAAACGGAAGCTTTGTTTTTGCGGCACCGACGGTGACTGCCGCCACTGCCGTGATAACGGCGGCGAGAAGCAGACTCAGAATTCTTTTCAGCATGGTTTTTTACCTCAAATAATTGTTTGTGCGAATAATTATATCATTCCTCAGTACTCTTGTCAATAAAAAACAAAGACCCGTGCCGTTCCGGCGCGGGTCTGATGCATATTTGATCTCAACTGTTACTTTCTTGTCGCACGATTTGGATGCGGCTTTGATCACGGTACGAAGCGCACGGGCGATCTTGCCGTGCTTCCCGATGATCATTCCTACGTCGTCCTCGGCAACCCTCAGAGTAAGTACAAGGGAATCCTCCGTTTCATCAGCGGTAACGCTCACGGAATCCGGGGTATCGACGATCGGACGAACAAGATCACGAAGCAGTGTGATGAGTTCTTCCACTGCCATTTCGGGAGCCTTGTTTTCTTCCATCATTATTTCTTCTCGATGCCGTTCTTGTTGAGGATGCTTCTAACTGTTTCAGTGGGCTGAGCGCGGTTAGCGAGCCACTTCTCGATTTTTTCGCTTTCGAGCTTGACTGTTGCGGGATTTGTCATCGGATCGTAGTAGCCGACCTCTTCGATGAATCTGCCGTCACGGGGATATCTGGAATCTGCAACGACGATGCGGTAGAAGGGAGCCTTCTTCTGGCCCATTCTCTTAAGTCTGATTTTTACTGCCATGGTTTTTTCTCCTTAAAAATATAATTTATTTTTATTTTTTATAAAATACGTTCATTAAAGTCCGAACGGTATTTTCATTTTGCCGAGCTTGCCGCGTCGGAACATGCCGCCGGTAAGCTGCTTCATCATCTTGTTCATCTGCTCGTACTGACGCATCAGACGGTTGACTTCCTCGACCGTCGTGCCGCTGCCTGCGGCGATGCGCTTTCTGCGTGAGCCGTTGATGATGTTCGGGTGCTCTCTTTCCTTGTTCGTCATCGAAAGCATGATCGCTTCCGTTCTGGCGAGAGCTCCCTCGTCGATCTGTGCGTCCTTCAGGGCACCCGGCTTTACGCCCGGCACCATTGCCATGAGCTCTTCGACGGAACCCATTTTCTTTATCTGACGGAACTGATCGAGATAATCGTTAAGTGTGAAGGTGTTCGAGCGGATCTTGCGCTCGAGTTCCTCTGCTTTCTTTTCGTCGAACTCCTGCTCGGCTTTTTCGATAAGCGTGAGCACGTCGCCCATTCCGAGGATCCTCGATGCCATGCGATCGGGGTAGAACGGCTCGAGAGCATCGAACTTTTCGCCCGTGCCGACGAACTTGATCGGCTTGCCCGTGACGTGTCTGACAGACAGCGCCGCACCGCCTCTCGTGTCACCGTCGAGCTTCGAGAGAAGCACGCCCGTGATGTCGAGCTGTTCGTTGAACGCCTCAGCCACGTTGACCGCATCCTGACCGGTCATCGCGTCGACGACGAGAATGATCTCGGTGGGACCGACGGCTTCCTTGATCCTTGAGAGCTCCGCCATCAGCACCTCGTCCACGTGGAGACGCCCCGCCGTGTCGACGAATACCATGTCGTACGCGTTTTTGAGAGCGTACTTCACGGCTTCCTCGGCGGTTTTGACCGGATCCTGCGTTCCGCGTTCGAAAACCGGAACGCCGATCTTTTCACCGACGACCTTAAGCTGATCTATTGCCGCGGGACGGTATATATCGCATGCGACGAGAAGGGGATTTTTGCCCTGCTTCTTGTAGTGCAGCGCGAGCTTTGCGCTGTGCGTCGTTTTACCCGAGCCCTGAAGGCCGACCATCATGACGACTGTCGGAGGCTTCGGCGAGATCGTGAGCTTCGAGCATTCGCCGCCCATCAGCGTGACGAACTCTTCGTTTACGATCTTTATTATCTGCTGCGCGGGCATGAGGCTTTCGAGCACCTCGGAGCCGACTGCTCTGTCGGTCACGCGGCGGACGAATTCCTTGACGACCTTGAAGTTGACGTCGGCTTCGAGGAGCGCAAGCTTGACCTCGCGCATGCCTTCCTTGACGTCAGCCTCCGTCAGCTTGCCTTTGTTTCTGAATTTCTTGAAAGCAGCGGAAAGCTTATCCGAAAGATTTGAGAACATTTTACTCTCCGTTATTTTGCGGCTCAGGTAGCCGCTTCTTCAAGTGCGTCCAAAACGGCAGTAAGTGCCGTGTTTCCTTCTGCGAGTGATTTTGCTTCTTTTATCAGCGACTCCGCGTCCTTTCTCTTCTCGAAGAGACGGAGCTTGTCTTCAAATCCGAGAAGCTCTGCCTCGCTTTTCTTGATCGAATCTCTGACGCCCTGACGGGAGATGCCCGTCAGCTCCGAGATCTCAGACAGGGAATAGTCTTCCCCGTAGTAGTAGTCGAGGAGTTCTCTCTTTCTGTCCGACAGAAGCGAGCCGTAGATGTCGAGCAGATAGGGCAGGAGCAGGTTCTTTTCAAACATCACCCACACCTCCGCCGTTAAAATATGCTGTAAAGCAAAACACTTTACAGATTATATCACGCAAGTTTCCCTTTGTCAACACTTTTCCGAAAATTTTTTTATTCCGGAGGTTTTTCGTGGTATAATATATCAAAATGAACACAAAGGAGATTAAAAGTGACCTTATACATAAATTCCTGCGTGAGGAGCACGTCCCGTACGGACAGGATCGCCCGCGCACTTCTCGACAAGCTCGGCGGAGAGTACGTCGAGGTTAAACTCGAAGAGACTGACCTGCGTCCGCTGACTGAGGAGAGCCTTGCCCGTCGTGACGCACTTATAGCAGAGGGAACATACAGCGACGCGATGTTCGATTATTCAAAGCAGTTCGCATCCGCCGACACGATCGTGATCTCAGCCCCGTTCTGGGACCTTTCTTTCCCGTCAAAGCTGAAGGTATATTTTGAAAACGTCTACGTCACGGGGATCGTCACGAAATTTTCTTCCGACGGTAGACCTGTCGGCCTTTGCAAAGCGAAAAAACTATATTACGTCACGACGTCGGGAGGTCCTTACGTTGCCGACTTCAGCTACGGATACGTTAAGAGCGTCGCCGAAAACTTCTTCGGAGTCGGAGAGTGCGAACTGATATACGCCGAAAACCTCGACATTATCGGAGCCGACGCCGAGGCGATCGTCGATGAGACGATAAAAAAACTCCGGAACAGATAACAAAACACCCGCCGCACGCCGAGTGTTCCAAAGGACACTCGGCAAGCGGTGTGTTCCACTGCGTGGAACGTGATGTGCCTGTCGGCGTGATGTTCGGCTTTGCCGAGTGATGTGCGCCTCGACGGCGCATGAGTGGAACACATCACATCACTTTTGCAAAGCAAAAACATCACTGCGAGCATAGCGAGCAACATCACTTGCCCGTCAGGGCAAACATCACTACGTGCCTTTTGTAAAAACCAACTGAATAGAAAAAAACAGGTTGACTTTTTTGTCAGCCTGTTTTTTG
>JAKSPW010000178.1 GCA_024404435.1 Clostridia bacterium
TTCAAAAAGGAATAAACCGTACGCTGCGGGATGTCGGGGACGCCATCCCCTACAGATAAGAAATGTAATCACCCGACAAATCCCGGTTTCCCGACCGGACGAGCGGTGAATTTTTGCGTTTTTCCTTGATTTCGCTGCGTTCGGGCAGCTTTTGACAAACAACACTCACGAGAGGATACTTATAAAAGCATCCTCCCGCTTTTTTATAAAAAATATTTGTAAGATCCGTCATAAACGCAAATTTTTTCCGTCTATATAGGTGAAGGACCTTCAACAAGAAAAAAGGAGGGATCGCATTGACCGATGAAAAGATCGTCGAGCTGTTTCTGCAGAGAGACGAGGGCGCGATAGAAGCGACAGCCGAAAAATACGGCGGCTACTGCTATAAGATCGCCCTCAACGTGCTCGGCGGCGCGGAGGATTCCGAGGAATGTGTGAACGACACCTACATGAAAGCATGGAACTCGATCCCGCCGGCACACCCGAGGAAGCTCGCGGCGTTTCTGGGCGCCGTGACGCGGAATCTCGCTCTCGACAGAGTCAGACGCAGCGCGGCGAAAAAGCGCGTGTCCGCAAATCTGACAGACGCGCTCGACGAGCTGTCGTACTGCGTTTCGGGCGAGGAAAGCCCGGAGGACGTCGTCGCAAAGCTGTCGTTTGAGGATACGGTAAACGGTTTTCTCGATTCCCTGCGCGAGAGGGACAGAGATATTTTCGTGGAGCGGTATTGGTTTCTCGAAAGCGTTTCCGTGATAGCGAAAAAATGCGGGATAAGCGAAAACAGAGTCAGCGCGAGCCTTTACCGCACGAGAAAAGCGCTCAGAGAAGAGCTTGAAAGGAAGGAATTGCTGTAATGACGGAAAAACAGCTTATGGAGGCGCTCACCTCGGCAGTGAGCGAGGATCATGTTTCAAAAACACTTGAGGGCATGAAAAAAGCAAGCACTCGGAGAAAGGCACGGGGTGCCGCACTTGCCGCCGCGGCGTGTCTGTGCCTTGTCGTCGGGACGTTCTTTACCGTCTCGCATTTCACCCGTGAGAGTGCGCCGGAGAGCGATTTCGTGATCGAAGACGGCGTGCTTCTGGCGTACAACGGGAACGACACCGACGTTGTCGTGCCGGAGGAGGTACACACCATAACACGGACCTCGTTCACGTCGGGAAGCACGGACATCCGCACGATCTCACTCGGGCGGAACGTCAGCGAGATCGACAAGGCGGCGTTCGTGAACCTTTCGTCGCTTGAGAAAATCAAAGTGGATTCGGAAAACGAGACTTACGTGTCCGACGGCGGCTTCCTCGGGAAGCGCGACGGCACGGTGTACTTCGGATTCATCCATACGGGCGAAGAAGCGCACGCGCTCTTTGACTTCATTTCGGAGGTTCAGACGGGCGGAGAGGCAAACCGCGACATGAAGGAAATAATAATCGGAAACGGAACGCTTGCCATTTCGGTCGAAGCGAATCCGCGTGAGGGAGACGACCCCGCGTTTATAGTGACCGTCACGTCGGTTTCCGCATACGGGCGCACAAAGGTCTTTGACGAGCCGCGTACTCTGGTCGGAAATTTTCTCACTTATATTTATCAGACCGACGAAGCGTTCGTTATGGCGCAAACGAACAGTGAGGGGCTGGGCGCGATAAATATTTTTGCAGAGTCGGGCGAATACGAGATCATGTCATACGAAAAAACGGCAGGCTTACCAGAGGAAGAACGCAAGGACGTCCTTCTGACGGGGATCTGCGACAGAGACGACGGAAAGCTCGGATATATAAAGATCCCGCAGAAGTATACAAATCATCAGTATTATTACAGTGAACTGACGTACGTCGTCTCGCGGAGCGAATTTGCAAAGGAAGAAGGGTATATCGACCTTTCGGGCGGGGAGATGGTGTTTGTCCCGACAAAAACGTATACCGTCTCCGAACTCTTTGATCTCGATGCGGATTTTGCCGCAGTCCTTGAATACGTCGCCGATCATCCGGATGACATATATGTAACAAAAAACGGCGTTCGCCTTTTCAACAACATACCCGTTACGGACACGCTCGATGAGCTGTTTGCGTACAACGCCGAGAGGTACGGGGAGTACTCTCACACACGTCCCTGACTGTGTTCGGACAGACGCATCGGGCTGACCGAATATAACGCCGGAAAATTCGAGAGGGCCTACAGAGAACGAAAAAACGCACGTTACGCGCGCTTTTATATTATTGCGTTGCAATATCGCGGCGGGTGTGGTAAAATTACGACAGAAACATTACCTTGGAGGAATAAATAAATGAACGTTCAGAACCTTGCCGTCATCAACGGCAGAAAAATCGAGATGTTCCACCACGAGTCCGGCGCGGAATTCGGCTACAGCAAGCCGCAGACAGACTCTTTCGGACTGATGCTCCCGAAGGACTACGACGAGACGAAGAAATATCCGCTTTACCTCGTCCTTCACTCCGCGGGCCACGAGCTGTTCAGCTGCCTCGCGACCGTAAACATCAAGGGCGACCACGACATATACGACACTCCGGACGATTCCTTCGGGCTTTATCCCGACTGCTACCGCAACATGGCAAATGAAAAGCACGAGTGGTTCTGGGGCGGCACGGCCGCAAGCAACGACGACCGCGACGAGGCCTGCACGACGGAGCTTCAGCCCGTGGAAAAAAGAGTGCTCGCGACCCTCGAGTGGGTGTTCGAGAACTACCCCGTCGACCGTGAGAGAGTCTACGCAGTCGGCAACTCGATGGGCGGCACCGGCTCGCTCGGCATCGCAGTTCCGAGAGGAGATATCTTCGCGGCAGTCAAGGCAAACGTCCCCGCAGGCGTGAATCACGTTCTTTCCCGCCTCGGCTACGAGGGCGACGCTCCCGAGGGCTTTAAGTCTCCCGATCTGCCCGTCATCGTCGACTATTCGTCGCAGACCGACCAGTGGTCACGCGGTCACGAGAGACTTTACGACCAGATAAAGAAGCATAAGTACGCGATCATGGGCTTCTGGGGACCTTACGGTCACGAGAACGACAACGAAAAGATCGCAAGGCACATCGACATCGTTCACGCGTTTGATATCGGCAGCGTGAAGCTCCACGAGGCTTATCCCGCATTCACGGACGCGACGACGGACGACGTGCTTCCGTGGCCCGAGACGATGAATCACTCGACGGAATCGGGACAGGTCAACGCTTTCTTCCGTTGGAAGGTCATCGCGGATACCGAAGACTGCTTCGAGATCGAGCTGAGACTTCTCGCGCAGGATGAGTACGAGAGCCGCCTCACGTTCCCGAAGGAATCGACGGCTGACGTCACGATCCGCAGACTGCAGAAGTTCGCCTTCTCCGAGGGCGACGAGGTCTCCTTCACGTTCGGTGACAAGTCCGGCAAGGTGAAGCTCGCCGACTCGCTCACGATCCCCGGCCTCACGGTCACGACCGCACCGAAGGTGTTGAAGATAAGTAAATAAAAAAGCACGGGACAAGGTTTTTCGCCTTGTCCCGTATTTTTTTTTATTCTTTTGTATACGTGCTGTTTGCTTTCAATCAGCTTATTGTATTTTTCTTTTTCTTCCGTGTTGCCTT
>JAKSPW010000179.1 GCA_024404435.1 Clostridia bacterium
GGCGTTCGCGGTATCGAAGAAGTTGATGCCTCCGTCGTAAGCGGCGCGGATGAGCTTCACGGCGTAGTCCGTGTCGCATCTCTGAAGCGGAAGGCAGCCGAGCGAGGTCTTCGTGACCTGAAGCTCCGTTTTTCCGAGTCGTATCTTTTTCATATCAATTCCGCAACCTTTTCAAAGAATTCGCCGTGTGTGAGTGTTTTGTCGACTTTTATTTCCCTGCCCGTCCTGTCAAGGATCACTTTCACGATATCGTCGGGTGCGGCGGGCTCGTCAAGTTTTAATTTTCCGGAAAGAGAAAGCTTGTCGGCGGCAACGGAGACGGCACCCGAATACGGATGCGAATATTTCACGCCGCAAACGCTTTTCTTTTCTTTTATCAGTCCGACGCGCCGTTTCGCTCCCTCTTTTCCGTAGGCGCACATGAAGAGCTCACCGCGGGTGAGGATGCTGTCAAGCCTCAGCGTATTGTCGCGGTACGCCACGCACCAGCCGTTCCGCTCGAGCTTATCGGCGGCACTTGACTTTGCGTCCGCAAACTGCGAAAGCTCCATGAGGGATGACACGGAGACAACTTTGTAGCCGTATTTATCGAGGATGTCAAGCTGACGTTCGAGCCCGTCTGCGACGGGAGAGCGGCGTGCCATGTTGTAGCCGTCCTTCTGAAAAATGATCTGACCGCAGAGAGCGTCGGGATC
Source organism: Clostridia bacterium (assembly GCA_024404435.1). Classification (GTDB taxonomy): domain Bacteria; phylum Bacillota; class Clostridia; order Oscillospirales; family CAG-272; genus RUG11130. The sequence goes on from JAKSPW010000179.1 coordinate 696, forward strand.
GGCTTCAAGGGCCTTTTCGAGCGGCTTCACCATCGCGTCGACTTCTGCTTCGTAAGAAGCGAGCGGGAGCCATCCCGCGCCGTCGAAGCTCGCCGCCATGTACTGGTACCCCATCACGGCGTACGCGTCGTAGCTGTCGAATCCTCCGGCTATACGGTCGACGTAGTGCGGAGGGCGGGAGAGCTTTATTTCATAGTTCCACTTTTCGCGGAGAGTTTCGTCCATCACCATGAGGTCGTCTACGACCTCGTCGAGAGACGACATCGTGTGACGTTTGCCGTATACGACGTTCTTTTTTCCCCAGAGACGGTGCTGCCAAGTGTGACTCGTGATCTCGTGGCCTCCCGAAAGAAGCCTGTCAATGAGTTCGGGACAGTGTGCGACGCCACCCTCGGAGTCGCAGTCGAAATCGGGATAATGGTCAAAGGCGATACCGCCCCATGCGGCGCTCCCCTCGGCACCCGCCTTGTCGGGGTAATTGCCCGACGTGTCACCGACAACGTCGAAGCTGCCGCGTGCGCCGTGACGCTCAAGCGTTTCCGCGAGCACGAGAGTCAGAGGTTTTCCGCCGAAATTGTCGGGCTTTGCCGCCATTCTGCACGGTCCGTCGTCGAAGGTCATCGCGCAGATCCTCTCGGAGAGGCAGACGCGCTCGATGCGTCTGACGGGAGACATATAACCCTTCGTGTGTGCTTTTATCGTGTCCTCATAGCGGTGCTTCAGCTTCTTTGCGACACCGATACATTTTGTTACTGCTGACATTCTTACCTCTTGATATCGCGGATGACGCACACTCCGAGGTAGGCGACACCCTTCAGTATTTTGCCGATATTCCGGCTGTTTTTTGCTTTTCTGAACTGAGACAGACCTTTTGTGAAGTTTGAGCACTCGCGCACGAGCACGGCTTTTCCCGAAAGGAGACGCTTTTTAAGCTCCGTTAAAGTGAGTTCACAGACCTCGAGTTCGGTATACGCAGAGCCGATCTCTCCTGCCGAGTGAGCGTCGCTCCCGCCGAGCCCGGGAAGTCCCATTTCCCTCGCATAGGCGGCGGCAAGGCTGTTTGCTTCTTTTATTTTCATCGCGGCGCGCGAGTTCGCGGTCTCGACGGCGTCGGCTTCGGGCAGTTCGCACTTCCCCTTCTGAAACGGATGCGCAAGCACGGCGATGCCGCCTCTTCTGCGGATCTCCGCGACCGCTTCCGAGCCGTCGGGCAGTTCTTTTTTTATTTCCGGCTCGTCTTCGAGAAAGAGTCCGGTTATATGTCCCTGCTTCGTTGAAAGCTCGATCCCCGGGATAATGAGCACTCCGTTCATGCTTTCGGGACAGCGGGAAAACGCGTTATGATCCGTGACGGCGATCGCTTCGATGCCCTTTTCCTTTGCCGACTTTGTCAGCTTGTCAAGGCTCGACCTGCCGTCGGGGGAAGCGTCAGAGTGAACGTGAAGGTCAACTTTAATTATCATTTTTTCTTCCCCTTCAGCATTGATTTGTAATAAGCGAGTGCCGGCTTCGCGTCACGAAGCTCGAACACTCCGTCGCGGACAGTCGGATTCAGCGCGTCCCATATCTGCGAAAAGAGCTCTCCGGGCTTTCCGTGACGGGCGTATGAAAGTCCCGCCATCACGTCCGACGGGAAGAAGGTCATCTTCTTTCCGATTTTTACGCTTTGAGCCGGAATATCGGTTCCCGCGGCAAGAGCTGCCCAGCATTTCGCAAGCGAGCTTTTCGACGCTCTGACAAGCGGGAAGCTTCCCCATACTCTCGGGTTGCATTCGAGAAGCTTCCATTCGCCGTCGGCGTTTTTCTTATATTCAAACATTCCGACGCCGGAAAAATTCGTTTTCTTCACAAGTACTTTCGTGTATTCGACGAGCTTTACGTCGTCCACGGTGACACAGCACGAGGAAGGACCGCCGGAGGTCGGATATTCTCTCACTCTCCTGTGACAGATATATGCGTATACTTCCCCGTCCTTTGCCGCGACAGAGCAGCCGGCGCCTTCTCCGGAAAGATATTCCTGACAGATCGGTGCCTCTCCCGCAAGCGCGGTGAAACGTTCTATGGCTTTTTCGGCCTCTTCTGCGTCATGCGCTATGACGTATCTCGCCTCGGCGTGAAGCCCGAGCTTTTCGCCGCAGAGAGGCTTCACAACGCAGGGATATTTCATTTCATCCGTGTAATCCGTCGGGGTCGGCACTCCCGCTTCGCGGGCAAGCGCGGCGAGAGCTGATTTATCGTTCAGAAGGTCGAGTGTTTCGGAGTCCGACACGCAGATCCCCGCGACGGCAGCGAAAGCACCGATATCGGATGCGACGACGGAAAGAGTCGATGCTCCGACGGGAAGAAGCGCGGCGTCTCCGAGACGCACGAGAAGTTCCGTGAGAGCCTCTTTATACTTTTCGGCGGGCAGAGTGAAATGCTCCGTCACGTACTTCGAGTACGAGCCGATGGGCGTATTACCGTCCGTCTCGCAGGTATAAACGGTATGTCCCGCGTCTGCGAGCTCGCGGATGAGAGAGACGGACATACGGTATCTGACGTCAGTTACGAGTACCTTCATTTTTCTGCCCTCCTTTGCAATATTTTTCTATTGTATTGATACCACGATATCGTTCCGTTGTCAACAAAAAGAAGCACTGTCAGGACAGTGCTTCTCTTATTTCTTTTTCGGTTTCTGCCTTCAGTATTATATCGGCGAGATGACGGCACTCCGTCGAGTCGAGGCGGGAAAGTGCCGTGCGGAGCGGCAATACCCTGTTCGGGCTCACGCTGAATTCATCGAGTCCGAGCCCGACGAAAACGGGCAGCAGTTTCGTGTCTGCCGCCGCTTCACCGCACATTCCGCAGACGATGCCCGCCTCGTGTGCG
>JAKSPW010000018.1 GCA_024404435.1 Clostridia bacterium
GCGTTTTTCGCTCCGTTTACGGCTACAGTCGCGACCGGAAGGCCGGAGGGCATCATGACGGTCGAGAGGAGAGCTTCAAGTCCGCCGAGGTTACCCGATTCGCACGGGATGCCGATGACGGGCAGGGTGGTGTTCGCGGCGAGGGCACCTGCGAGATGAGCTGCCATGCCTGCGGCGGCGATGATCGCGCCGAATCCGTTCTTTCTCGCGTTCAGGGCAAAATCCCTTGCCTCGACGGGAGTTCTGTGTGCGGAATAGACGTGAACTTCAAAAGGAAGCTCGAGCTCCTTCAGTTGGTCGATCGCTTTTTTTACGATCGGAAGATCGCTGTCACTTCCCATAATGATTCCGATTTTTTTCATTTTTCTCTCCATCTTCAGCTTTATAAAATCAAGTAGGGCGCACTTATCCACTGTGATGGAAAAGTGCGCCCAGACGGTCGGCATAAACCGGGAAAATCCCGTGCGTTCCCTGTTCCGCTGTGGTGCTCCACTTGATCCGTCAGTAGCAGGAAACGGTATTCATTTTTCTACAATATATCTTACCATAAACGGCAGTTCGTGTCAAGCGGAAAGTCACTGTTTTTTACTTGATCGGAGCAGTTTTTTCTTTCTGGATGACGTCGTGTGCGCCGCCCTCGACGATGCTCGTCGCGGAGACGAGAGTGAGCTTCGCTTTCTTCTGCAGCTCGGGGATCGTGAGTGCTCCGCAGTTGCACATGGTCGACTTGACCTTGCTGAGCGACAGAGCCACGTTGTCCTTCAGAGTGCCCGCGTACGGAACGTACGAGTCGACACCTTCCTCGAAGGAGAGCGTCTTGTCGCCGCCGAGGGCGTATCTCTGCCAGTTGCGCGCTCTGTTCGAGCCTTCGCCCCAGTATTCTTTATAATAAGTGCCGCCGATGTTGACCTTGTTCGTCGGGCTTTCGTCGAAGCGTGCGAAGTATCTGCCGAGCATGATGAAATCGGCACCCATCGCAAGCGCGAGAGTCATGTGATGGTCGTAGACGATACCGCCGTCGGAGCAGACGGGAACGTAAACGCCCGTTTCCTCGAAGTATTCGTCACGAGCTTTGCAGACCTCGATCAGAGCCGTTGCCTGACCGCGGCCGATGCCCTTCGTTTCGCGGGTGATGCAGATCGAGCCGCCGCCGATTCCGACCTTGACGAAGTCGGCACCGCAGTCTGCGAGGAAGCGGAAGCCGTCGGCGTCCACGACGTTGCCGGCACCGACCTTTACGCTGTCGCCGTAGTTTGCACGGATCCAGTCGATGGTCAGCTTCTGCCACTCGGAGAAGCCCTCGGAGGAGTCGATGCAGAGCACGTCGGCACCCGCATTGATGAGAGCCGGAACTCTCTCTGCGTAGTCACGGGTGTTGATGCCCGCGCCGACGACGTAGCGTTTGGAAGCGTCGAGCAGCTCGTTCGGGTTCTGCTTGTGCATGTCGTAGTCCTTGCGGAAGACGAAGCGCACGAGCTGTCCCTTGTCGTTCACGAGAGGAAGGGAATTGAGCTTGTTGTCCCAGATTATATCGTTGGCTTCCTTGAGAGAGGTGTCCTCGGGAGCCGTGATGAGCTTTTCGAGAGGTGTCATGAACTCGGAGACCTTCGTCGCCATGTCCATTCTGCTGACGCGGTAGTCTCTGCCCGTAACGATGCCGAGAAGCTTGCCCTCTGCCGTTCCGTCCGATGTGACGGCGACTGTCGAGTGCCCAGTCTTTTCCTTCAGAGCGACGATGTCGGCAAGCGTTGCATCGGGAGTGACGTTGGAGTCGCTCTTGACGAAGCCCGCCTTGTAGCTCTTGGCTCTGCCTACCATTGCGGCTTCATCCTCGATCGACTGAGAGCCGTAGATAAAGGAGACGCCGCCCTCCGTTGCGAGCGCGACTGCGAGTCTGTCACCGGAGACGGACTGCATGATGGCGGACACGAGCGGTATGTTCATCGTGATCGCGGGTGTCTCTCCCTTTCTGAACTTGACGAGCGGAGTCTTCAGACTCACGTTCGCGGGGATGCACTCGCTCGATGAGTAACCGGGAATGAGAAGATACTCGTTAAAGGTATGCGAGGGTTCACTGATAAATGTTGCCATATTATATCTCCTTTAATGTTATTTTCAGTCAAATGCGCCGAAGGCGCAATTCATGAAATCGGGCGAAGCCGATTTCAATTCATGCGTTTGCGCAGTGCGTAAACGGAATTCATGCGCCGTAGGCGCAATTCATTTCTTTCTTTATTCTTCGCTGATGTTTTGTTTTGCCGTATTAAGCGATGCGGTCAGAAGTCTCCTGATTTTACTGCTTTGTGAGGTCATGTCCGCAAATTTTTCCGAGTCAATAAATCCCGTTGCATTGAAAATGTCGAGCCAGTACTCCGTTTCATAACATTCTTTCAGCGCGATCTGAAATTTATTGATAAAGTCAGCTTTGCTTACCGCGTAGTTTGCTTCATGTATGTTTGCACCAATGCTCGTACCGCTCCTCACGAGCTGATTTATCAAAACCGAACTTTTTTTGTTCTCTCTCATTTCATTGCACAGTAAAACGATGTTGATTGCAAATGTTCTGGACAGAGAAACAAGCTGATTCTCTTTCATAACAGTACCTGCTTTTTACGATGATGATGAATTCTCGCTCGCGGGCTCGCTCCATGAATTGCTCCGCGATGCGGAGCATGAATTGATTTTTTGCGGAGCAAAAAATCATGAATTCTCGCTACGCTCCATTATGTGGCTGCGCCGCATCAGTTTGCTTTCGTTTCACAGTATATACATTTATATATTTTGTTCTCTTTATCGACCAGAGTGAAAACGTGATCGAGCTCCTGCTCGACCGAAGTAATACACCTCGGGTTCTTACATTTTATCACATTTTTGAGCGTTTGTGGAGTATCAATCGATTTTTTGTCGATTATCTCACCGTTTTTTATCACGTTTACGGTGATTCCGGGGTCGACGTAGCCGATAATGTCGAGATTCACGGGGATGTCGGCGTCGATTTTGATGATGTCCTTTTTGCCCATCTTGCCGCTCGTCACGTTCTTGATTATCGCGACGGAGCACTCGAGCTCGTCGAGCCCGAGCAGATCGTACAGCTTCATGCCGCGTCCCGCGGTGATGTGGTCGATGACGATGCCGCTTGTGATCGAGTCTATGTTCATATCGTTCCAGCCTCCTTCAGCAGCTTCATGATGAGCGCCATTCTCATGTATTTCCCGTAAAGCACCTGCTTGAAATAGCACGCTCTCGGATCATCATCTACCGAGACGGATATTTCGTTGACGCGGGGAAGGGGATGCATGACGACGAGTGAATCCTTCGCGTTCTCGAGTTTTTTCGTGTCGAGAATGTAGCTGTCCTTCAGTCTCAGATAATCTTCTTCATTAAAGAAGCGCTCTCTCTGGACTCTCGTCATGTAGAGTATGTCGAGCTCCGGCATCGCGTCCTCGAGACTCGTCGTCTGGACGTAGGGAATGTTGTTCTTCTTCAGAACGTCGCGCTTGACGTAGCTCGGCAGCTTCAGCTCCTCCGGAGAGATGAGCACGAACTTCACGTTTGCGTAGCGTGACATCGCCTCGATGAGGGAATGCACCGTTCTGCCGAATTTGAGGTCTCCGCAGAGACCGACGGTCAGCGAGTCGAAGCGTCCGGTTTCGCGCTTGATCGTCAGGAGATCGGCAAGCGTCTGCGTCGGGTGGTTGTGACCGCCGTCGCCCGCATTGATGACGGGAACGGAGGCGTTCAGAGATGCGACGTAAGGCGCGCCCTCCTTCGGATGTCTCATTGCGATGATATCGGCGTAGCAGCTTATCACCTTCGCGGTGTCGGCGACCGATTCACCCTTCGCGGCGGACGAGCTCGATGCCTCGGAGAAGCCGATGACGGAGCCTCCGAGCTCGATCATTGCCGCCTCGAAGCTGAGACGCGTGCGGGTGGAGGGCTCGAAGAAGAGCGTCGCGAGCTTCTTGCCGTGACAGACCTCCGCGTATTTCGCGGGATTTTCGATTATGTCCTCAGCCGTCGCGACGAGCTCGTTTATCTCGTCGACGGAGAGATCGAGTATGTTAATAAGACTTCTCATTTTATCCAGCTTTCGTCCGACGGATTGTTTCTGAACGCGATGAGTCTGTCGATGTCTTCGGCATCAATGTAGCCCTCTTCGGCAGCGACCTCCGCGATCACGTCGAAATTTGTGAGAGAAATGTTTTTGACGTCTGCGTCTGCAAGTCTGTCGAGTCCCTTCTTCATGCCGTAGGTGAAGATCGAAACGATGCCGAGTACGTCCGCACCCGCTTCGCGGAGGACGTTCACAACCTCGATGACGCTGCCGCCGGTGGAGATGAGGTCCTCGACGACGACGACCTTCTGACCTTCCTCGAGCTTGCCTTCGATCTGATTCTGTCTGCCGTGATCCTTCGCGCCGGAGCGGACGTCACCCATCGGCAGGTTCAATAGATGCGCGGTGATCGCCGCGTGTGCGATGCCGGCGGTCGACGTGCCCATCAGCACCTCGGCGTCGGGGTAGTTTTCCATAATGAGCTTAGCCAGACCGTTTTCAACGTCGTCTCTGACGTCCGGAGCGGTGAGCGTGAGTCTGTTGTCGCAGTAAACGGGGCTCTTGATCCCGCTTGCCCACGTGAACGGTTCGTCGGGGCGGAAGAAGACCGCGCCGATCGAGAGCAGATCTTTAGCAATAAGTTTTTCCATTTTATTCTCCATTCCTTAAGAATCAGTCAACAAATTCCCTGATACATCTTTCGTATGCCGCGACGGGGTCAGACGCCGCTGTTATCGGTCTGCCGACGACGATGTAGTCGGAGCCGATCTTCTTTGCTTCCGCGGGAGTCATGACGCGCTTCTGATCTCCCACGTCTCCGGCCGCGAAGCGAACTCCGGGCGTAACGGTGAGAAAATCTTTTCCGCAGGTATCGTGTACCTTGCCTGCCTCAAGAGGCGAGCAGACGACGCCGTCGAGCCCCGCCTTTTTCGCGTTCGATGCGTAGTGCATGACGACACGGTCGATGGGCTCGCGGATCAGAAGGTCGTTTTCCATCGACTCCTGGTCGGTGGAGGTGAGCTGAGTCACCGCGATGAGTATCGGGCGCGTGCCGTCCTCTCTCGTGAGTCCTTCGAGGGCTGCTTCCATCATGCGGCAGGTGCCGGACGCGTGGAGATTCGTCATGTCCACGTCGAGGCGCGAGAGCACCGCCATCGACTTTTTGACCGTGTTCGGGATGTCGTGCAGCTTGAGATCGAGGAAAATTTTGTGCCCTCTCTTCTTGATCTCGCGCACTATCTCGGGTCCTTCGGCGTAGAAGAGCTCCATGCCGATCTTTACGAACGGCTTTCTGCCCTCGAACTTGTCGAGAAAATCAAATACTTCTTTTTTGCCCGCAAAGTCGCAGGCGACGATAACGTCACGTCCCATTTTACACCCTCAATTCCGACAATTCTTTTATTCCGTATTTATCCATGGCGAAAGGTAAGTCTTCGATGATTTTTCGGCACGCGAACGGATCGGCGAGGTTTGCGGCTCCGACTTCCACTGCCGCAGCGCCCGCCATCATCATTTCAAGCACGTCCTCCGCCGTGGAAACGCCACCCATTCCGACGACGGGGATCTTCACGGCGTGCGCGACCTGATATACCATGCGAAGCGCGACCGGGAAGATCGCGGGGCCCGAAAAGCCTCCCATCGTGTTCGCGATCACGGGGCGGCGCGTTTTCAGGTCGATCCTCATGCCGAGAAGGGTGTTTATAAGGCTGATGCCGTCGGCACCCGCCGCCTCGCAAGCCGAGGCGATGGAGACGATGTCCGTCACGTTCGGCGAGAGCTTCATTATGACGGGCTTGTCAGTCACGGCCTTGACGGCCCTTGTGACCTCCGCCGCCGCGTCGGGGCTCGTGCCGAAGCTCATGCCGCCGCCGTGTACGTTCGGACAGCTCACGTTGACCTCGAACCAGCCGATCTCCGGAATCTTGTCGAGCTTTTCGCAGGTATAGGCGTAATCGTCGACGGAAAAACCGCTGACGTTCGCCATGACTTTCTTATGAAATACTTTTTTCATCTTCGGAATTTCTTCCGAGATGACTTTTTCTACTCCCGGATTCTGCAGCCCGACCGCGTTTATCATTCCCGCGGTGCACTCAGCGATGCGGGGCGTCGGATTGCCGAAGCGGGGCTCCCTCGTCGTTCCCTTGAAGGAGAAGGTGCCGAGAACGTTTATGTCGTAGAGCTCCGAGAACTCATACCCGTATCCGAAAGTTCCGCTTGCGGGGATGACGGGGTTGTCGAGCTCTATGCCGCAGAGTGAGACGTTCAGTCTTCCCATAGTATCTCCTCCTTTTCAAGCACGGGGCCGTCGCGGCAGATGCGCTTGAAGCCCGTGACGGTCTTGCAGGAGCAGCCCATGCACGCGCCGAAGCCGCAGCCCATCCTTTCCTCGAAGCTGAACTGACCGCTCGTCTTCGTAGCCTTGTAAACTGCCTTCAGCATCGGCTCGGGACCGCAGGTGAAGAAGTAATCGTAATTTTCGGGCAGAGCGTCCGTCACAAATCCCTTCAGACCGTACGAGCCGTCGGCGGTCGTGACCGTCACCACGCAGCCGAGCGCGGCGAATTCGTCTTCGTAAAACACTTCGTCACGACGGTTGAAGCCGAGCACGACGGAGACTTTTTTGCCGTCTTTTATCAGTTTCTTCGCAAGCAGATAAAGGGGAGGTACACCGACTCCGCCTCCGAGCAGGAGCACTTTTTCTCCCGCCTTCGAGACGTCGTATCCGTTGCCGAGCCCCGTGAGCAAGTCGAGCTTCCCATCTTTCATCCTGCTCATCTGCTCCGTGCCGTGTCCCACGACCTTATAGATGATCGTGAGCTCGCTTTCTCCGACGTCGCAGACCGAGATCGGGCGGCGGAGATAGAGCCCGTCGAGCTTTATGTTCACGAACTGTCCCGCGTCTATCCCGTCCGTGTCGCCCGCGAGCGTCATTTTATAGACGCTGTCCGTGAGCGGGACGTTGGACGTGATTTCAAAAAACGTATTCTTCATATTATGAATCTATGGTCGAGATCGTAAGCGTCGTTTCTTCGAGTACGTCGAGCAGCACGCGCACCGTGTCGAGTGCCGTGAACATCGTCACGTTGTTCTCCGTAGCGTAGCGGCGGATCTGATATCCGTCGCTCGCGGGGCCCTGCGAGCTGAGGTCACGGGTGTTGATGACGTACGCGATGTGTCCCTGTCTGATGGCCTCGGGTATCTCGTCCGAGCCCTCGCCGATCTTGCCGAGGACGTGCGTGCGGATACCGCGGTCCTTAAGGAATCTTGCCGTGCCCGCCGTCGCCTCGATGTTGAAGCCGAGGTTGTAGAAGCGGCGGATCAGCGGGAGCGCTTCTTCCTTGTCGCGGTCTGCGATCGTCACGAAGACCGTGCCGTAGTTCTGGAGCTTCATGCCGGATGCCTGAAGTGCTTTGTAAAGTGCGCGGTTGAGCTTGTCGTCGTAGCCGATAGCCTCACCGGTCGATTTCATTTCGGGAGAGAGGTATGCGTCGAGGCCGCGGATCTTGTTGAAGCTGAATACGGGGACCTTGACGTAGCGTCTCTTCTTTTCCGTCGGGTAGATGTCGAAGATGCCCTGCTCCTTGAGGCTCTTGCCCATGATGACCTCCGTCGCGATGTCGGCGAGAGAGTATCCCGTGGACTTCGAGAGGAAGGGAACGGTTCTTGACGAACGCGGGTTGACTTCGATGATGTAAACGTTGTCGTCGGGATCGACGATGAACTGTATGTTGTAGAGACCGCGGATGCCGATGCCGAGTCCGAGCTTCTTCGAGTAGGTGAGGATCGTACCCTTGACTCTGTCGGAGATGCTGAACGTCGGGTAGACGCTGATCGAGTCACCGCTGTGGATACCGGTGCGCTCGACGAGCTCCATGATGCCGGGGACGAAGACGTCGCGTCCGTCGCAGATCGCGTCGACCTCGACTTCTTTTCCTTCTATGTATTTGTCGACGAGCACCGGCTTGTCCTCGTCGATCTCAACTGCCGTCTTGAGGTAATGCTTCAGCTGATCCTCGTTTGCGACGATCTGCATGGCGCGTCCGCCGAGCACGAAGCTCGGGCGAACGAGAACTGGATATCCGATCTCTTCGGCTGCCGCGATACCGTCCTCGATCTTCGTGACGGCGCGGCCCTTCGGCTGCGGGATGTCGAGCTCGATAAGGATCTTCTCGAAGCTGTCGCGGTTCTCGGCGCGTTCGATGGCGGCGCAGTCCGTGCCGACGATGTTGACTCCGAGACGGTCAAGCGGCTCCGCAAGGTTGATCGCGGTCTGACCGCCGAGGGAAGCGATGACGCCCTCCGGCTTCTCGAAGTCGATGATGTTCATGACGTCCTCGGGAGTCAGCGGCTCGAAGTAGAGCTTGTCTGCCGTCGTGTAGTCCGTGGAGACCGTTTCGGGGTTGTTGTTTATAATGATGGATTCGTATCCGGCGCGTCCGATGGTCTGTACCGCGTGGACCGTCGAATAGTCGAACTCAACGCCCTGACCGATGCGGATCGGGCCCGCACCGAGTACGACGAGCTTCTTCTTGTCGGTGAGTCTCGACTGATTTTCTATCTTGCTGTTTTTGACATTTGCATAAGTTGAATAGAGGTATGCGATGTACTTTCCGGTGTGGAGAGTATCGACCATGCGGAATACGGGAACGATGCCTTTTTCCTTGCGGGAAATCCTGACGTCGTCTTCGCTGACCTCCCAGAGGCGGGCGATGTATTTGTCGGAGAAACCGAGCGCTTTCGCTTCCTTGAGAGCGAGAATATCGAATTTATTTTTGACAAGTGTCTTTTCGAAATCGACTATCTTCTTGAACGCTTCGAGGAACATTTCCGTGATCATCGTCACCTCGTGGAGCTTCTCGACCGTAACACCGCGGCGGAGCAGCTCTGCGATGGCGAAAGCGTTGTCGGACCTGAACTCGGATATGTAATCGAACAGCTCCGCGTTCATATAGGTGTCGAACTTCGGCATGTGGAGGTGGCAGACTCCGATCTCAAGCGAGCGCACCGATTTGAGCAGACACTCCTCGAGCGTCATGCCGATGCCCATGACCTCGCCCGTTGCCTTCATCTGCGTGCCGAGCGTGTTGGGAGCGGTCGCGAACTTGTCGAACGGGAAGCGCGGGTACTTTGCGACGATGTAGTCGAGCGACGGCTCGATCGCTGCGGTACCACCCGCGACCGGGATGTCTTCGAGTGCCATGCCGAGTGCGATCTTCGCGGTGACGCGGGCGATCGGATATCCGCTCGCCTTGGAGGCGAGCGCGGAGGAACGGGAGACTCTCGGGTTGACCTCGATCAGGTAATATTCGCTCGAGGTGGGATTGAGCGCGAACTGTACGTTGCAGCCGCCCGCGATCTCAAGCTCGCGGATGATCTTGATCGCGCTGTCGTTAAGCATTTTGAGGTCGTGATCGTTCAGCGAGAGGATCGGTGCCACGACTATCGAGTCGCCGGTGTGAACGCCGACGGGGTCGATGTTCTCCATGCCGCAGATGGTGATGGCGTGGTCGTTCGAGTCGCGCATGACCTCGAACTCGATCTCCTTGAAGCCCTTGACGCTCTTTTCGACGAGGACCTGATGAACGGGAGAAAGCTTGAATGCGTTGAGACCGATCTCAACGAGTTCTTCCTCGTTGTTGGCGAAGCCGCCGCCCGTGCCGCCGAGCGTGAATGCGGGACGGAGCACGACGGGGTAGCCGATTTCAAGCGCGGCCTTCTTCGCCTCTTCGAGAGAGTAGGTGATCTCCGACGGGATCGTCGGCTCGCCGATCGACTGGCAGAGCTCCTTGAAGAGCTCTCTGTCCTCGGCTCTCTCGATACTCTTCGAGCTCGTGCCGAGAAGCTCGACTCCGCACTCTCTGAGCACACCCTTTTTCTCAAGCTGCATCGCGAGGTTGAGTCCCGTCTGTCCGCCGATGCCGGGGACGATCGCGTCGGGACGCTCGTATCGGAGGATCTTTGCGATATATTCAAGAGTCAGCGGCTCCATGTATACCTTGTCGGCGATAGTCGTGTCCGTCATGATCGTCGCGGGGTTCGAGTTGCAGAGCACGACCTCGTATCCTTCTTCCTTCAGCGCGAGGCACGCCTGCGTGCCCGCGTAGTCGAACTCGGCAGCCTGACCGATGACGATAGGTCCGGAGCCGATTATCAGGACTTTTTTGATATCCGTTCTTTTTGCCATTTTGTCCTCCGATTTATTTTAAGTAAGAAATTTTGTCGGTTTTAACGGTCAGATAACATCTGCCGGAGAGCACCTCTCCCTCGAAAGGCGTTGCTTTGCCGAGTGAGAGGAACTCGTCGGGTGTGACCGTGAATTCCTCGTCGAGCCGCCACACGGAAAAACCGTCGCAGGGAAGGGAAAATCTTCTTCTCGGCGCGGTGCACATGAGATCCGCGAGCCGCTCAAGCGAAATTATACCCGTTTTCACGAGCTTTGTGTAAAGCACCGGGAACGCGGTCTCAAGCCCGACGATCCCGAATGCGCTGCCTTCGAGTCCTTTTGATTTTTCCGCCGCGGAATGAGGCGCGTGATCGGTCGCGATCATGTCGTCCGTTCCGTCGAGGATTCCCCCGATCAGAGCTTCTCTGTCTTCCTTTGCGCGGAGCGGAGGATTCATTTTGAATCTGCCGTCCTCAATAAGGTCGCCGTCGTCGAGCACGAGGTAGTGCGGACCCGTCTCGCAGGTCACGTCGACTCCCTCTTTTTTCGCCTGCCTGATGATCTCCACGCTTTCCTTTGTCGAAATGTGGCACAGATGCAGGGCGCAGCCCGTTTCCTTCGCGAGCCTCACGTCGCGCGCGACCTCCGCGTATTCGCTCTCCGAGCAGATGCCGCGGTGCCCGTGCTTTTTTGAGTACTCTCCGTCGTGTATATATCCGCCGTGCAGCAGCGAGTTCACTTCGCAGTGCGCGACGATCATTTTGCCGAGAGACTTCGCTTTTATCATTGCCTCTCTCATCATTTCCTCCGACTGGACTCCGCGTCCGTCGTCCGAGAAAGCGATGCACACGGGAGCGAGCGCGTCCATGTCCGAGAGCTCCTCGCCCTTCTGTCCCTTCGTGATCGAGGCATACGGGTGCACGCCGATCACGGCGTCCCGCGCGATGATATCGGTCTGCTCCCGCATCGCGGAAAGGCAGTCGGGAACGGGAGAAAGGTTCGGCATCGTGCACACGTCGGTGAATCCGCCGCGAGCTGCGGCTGCGGAGCCGGAGGCGATCGTTTCTTTATAAGAAAAACCCGGCTCGCGAAAATGCACATGCACGTCGCAAAAGCCGGGTAAAACGCAATAATCAGGGGAGTTGAGAGCACCGCAGACGGCAGTACCGCCCGCAGGTGACGAGAGAAATTCACAGAAGCGGTCACCGAGTCCGGAAAACTCGGGGGAGGGGATGAGCCTTGCTTTGACGATGTCTCTCATTTCCGTTCTCCCTTCCTGTATTTTGAAAAAAATCCTGACCGCCGCCGTGGCGGCAGAGGCAGGAACGTCCGCTTTTTTCTTGCTAAATATTTTATCATAACGCCGGGCCTTTGTCAACAAAAAAGATGGATAATTCTGTGCTTTTTTTGAGCGATTACTTGTTGATTTTGCATAGTACCTGCCGCATATATGTAATATGTACAAACAAAGGCCCCAAAGGATGAATATTTTTGACACCGGAATTATAAATTTTCATTTTTTATTCCCCGTAACCCTTGACAAATAAGGATTTTTGGTGTATAATGCTTGCATAAAAAATCAAATTTGAGAATAAATATTCAGAAAGAGGAATAAAAATGGAAAAAGCGGACATCAAAAAAGTAGTACTTGCATATTCGGGCGGACTCGACACGTCGATCATCATCCCGTGGCTTAAGGAAAACTACAACAACTGCGAGGTCATCGCGGTATCGGGCAACGTCGGTCAGGCCGATGAGCTCGAAGGACTCGAGGAGAAGGCACTCAAGACCGGAGCGTCGAAGCTCTACGTGCTCGACCTCACGGACGAATACGTCGACGAATACATCATCCCGACGATGAAAGCGGGCGCGGTTTACGAGGATTACCTGCTCGGTACGTCCCACGCACGTCCCTGCATCGCGAAGGGACTCGTCGAGATCGCTCTTAAAGAGGGCGCCGACGCGATCTGCCACGGCTGCACCGGCAAGGGCAACGACCAGGTACGTTTCGAGCTCGCCATCAAGCACTTCGCACCGAACATGCCGATCATCGCTCCGTGGAGAGAATGGGACATCAAGTCGCGTGAAGAGGAGATCGACTACGCAGAAGCACACAACATCCCGCTGAAGATCAACCGCGAGACGAACTACTCGAAGGACAAGAACCTCTGGCATCTGTCTCACGAGGGCATGGACCTCGAGGACACCGGCAACGAGCCGCAGTACGAGAAGCCCGGCTTCCTCGAAATGGGCGTGTCTCCCATCGACGCGCCCGACGAGCCGACCTACGTCACGATCGACTTTGAATGTGGCATTCCGACGGCTCTCGACGGCGAAAAGATGACGGCAAAAGAGATCATCCTGAAGCTCAACGAGCTCGGCGGCAAAAACGGCATCGGAATCATCGACATCGTCGAAAACCGCCTCGTCGGCATGAAGTGCCGCGGTGTTTACGAGACCCCCGGCGGAACGATCCTCTACAAGGCTCACGAAGCACTTGAGTCCCTGTGCCTCGACAAGCTCACGATGCACGAGAAGCAGAAGATCTCCATCACGTTCGCAGAGCTCGTTTACAACGGTCAGTGGTTCACACCTCTCCGCGAGGCTCTCTCCGCTTTCGTCGACAAGACGCAGGAGACCGTCACCGGCAAGGTAAAGCTGAAGCTCTACAAGGGCAACATCATCAAGGCGGGAGTGTGGAGCGACTATTCGCTGTACAGCGAGGAGATCGCAACGTTCGGAGCATCCGACTACGATCAGAAGGATTCCGCGGGATTCATCAACCTCTACGGACTCCCGATCAAGGTCAAGGCGTTCGTTGACGCGAAAAATAATAAATAAAGGAAAAGACAAAATGTCAAAGCTTTGGGCAGGCAGGACGAGCGGGCAGACGAGCAGCATCGCGGATGATTTCAACTCGTCGATCCGCTTCGACAGCCGTATGTATAAGGAAGACATCACGGGCAGCATGGCTCACGCCATGATGCTCGGCGAGACGGGGATCAT
>JAKSPW010000180.1 GCA_024404435.1 Clostridia bacterium
CTCGGAGTATCAAAAGAGTCCTCGGCAGATGAAATAAAAAAAGCATACAGGAAGCTCGCCAAGCAGTATCATCCCGATATGAATCCGGGAGACAAGGAGGCTGAGGCTCACTTCAAGGAAGTGAACGAGGCGTACGACGTGCTTTCCGATCCCGACAAAAAAGCTAAGTACGATACTTACGGACACGCGGCGTTCGATCCGTCAATGGGCGGCGGCTCCGGCTTCGGCGGCTTCGGTGACTTCGGATTTGACATAAGCGATATTTTCTCGAGCTTCTTCGGAGGCGGCTCGTCGGGCGCGAGACGCAACGGTCCCGTCAGAGGCGAAGACGTGAACGTCAGGATTTCTTTGAGCTTTGAAGAGGCTGTCTTCGGATGCAAAAAGGAAGTGTCGTTCCATAAGGTACAGAAGTGCTCGTCCTGCTCCGGCTCGGGTGCCGAAAAGGGAAGCTCTCCAAAGACCTGCACGACGTGTACCGGCACGGGACAGGTCAGAGTTCAGCAGAGGACACCGCTCGGCTTCATGCAGTCGACAAAGCAGTGCGAAGCCTGCCGCGGAACGGGCAAGATCATCGACAAGCCGTGTAAGGACTGCCGCGGCGCAGGCTACGTCAGAGTTCAGAAGAAGCTCGACGTGACGATCCCCGCCGGCATTGACGACGGACAGAGGATCGCGCTTCGCGGTCAGGGAAGCGAAGGCCGCAACGGCGGACCCGCAGGAGACCTCAACATCATCGTGACCGTACGTCCGCACGCCGTATTCGAGCGCGAGAACTACGATCTCTACTGTGAGATACCGATCACTTACGCGGAAGCGACGCTCGGCGCGGAGATCGAGATCCCGACTCTCGAGGGCAAGATGAAGTATTCGATCCCCGAAGGCACACAGACGGGAACGACGTTCACGCTTCGCGACAAGGGCGTGCAGTACGTCAACTCCAAGAGGAGAGGCAGCCTCAATATCACGGTCAACGTCGAGATACCGAAGAACCTCTCCGACGAGCAGAAGAAACTGCTCAGCGCATTCGCCGATTCGTGCGGTGAATCGAACTATACGAAGAGAACGAAATTTTTCAAAAAGTTTTTCAAATGAGGTCGTAAATGGATAACACAAACTGGATACAGATAAAAGTCGACTGCGCGTCGGGTGACCTTGATACCGTCAGCTCCGTCATGTGCATGATCTCGAACTCTCTCATGATCGAGGATTATTCCGACGTTGACGGCGTTCTCGACGGCGTTTACGGCGATCTCATCGACGAAAAGATACTTAACGCAGACAGAACGCGCTCAAGCGTTTCCGTCTTCGTTCCCGAATCGTCGTCTCCGGCAGAAACGGAGCTTTTCCTTCGCGAGAGACTGTCATCACTCGGTGTGGATGCCGAAGTTTCGCACTCGTCAGTGCGCGAAGAGGACTGGGCGGATTCGTGGAAAAAATATTATAAGCCGATCAGAACGGGCAACCGTATCGTCATTGTTCCCGTGTGGGAGACCTACGAGGCAAAGAAGGGCGATCTTATCGTTCTCATGGACCCCGGCATGGCTTTCGGCACGGGCACTCACGAGACGACGCGCCTCTGCGCGGCTCTCCTTGAGGATCACGTCACCGACGGATGCCGGATGATCGACGTCGGATGCGGCTCGGGAATACTTGCCATCTGCGCTTCCAAGCTCGGCGCGGGATACTGCTACGCGTGCGACATCGACCCGCAGGCCATCAAGGTTGCCCGCGAGAACGTTGTGCTGAACAAGACCGAAAACGTGGTTTGCGAGGTCTCCGATCTCGTCAAAGAGGTCGATCCCGCCGACGCGGACTTTGACGTGGCGGCAGTCAATATCGTTGCGGACGTTATAATCAGGCTCGCTCCCGATATCGGAAGATTTCTTAAAGATACCGCAACGCTCATCGTCTCCGGCATCATCGTCGAGAGAGCGGAAGAAACGCTCGCGGCGCTGAGGAATGCCGGATTCGAGCCCGTTCGCGAGCTTCGCGAAAACGGCTGGTATGCAGCAGCACTGAAAAAGGCGTAATTTTAAATAAATTAACCGAAAGGAGCTGACGTATGAACTTGCAGGAATCGGGAGAGATGTATCTCGAAACGATATACATCCTCACTGAATCAAGCGACGCCGTGAGATCTATCGACGTTGCGGATCACATCGGATACTCGAAGCCCAGCGTCAGCAGGGCAGTGGGTATACTCAAAAGCGGCGGCTTCATTAACGTTGACGCCGACGGTTACATCACGCTCACTGAGGACGGCAGATATGTCGCCTCGAAGATATACGAGCGTCATACGCTTCTGACTAAAATGCTCATAGAGCTCGGAGTCGACGGCGACACGGCAAGCGAGGACGCATGCCGCATGGAGCACGTCATCAGCGAAGAGACCTTTGACGCAATAAAGAAACATTTTGCAGACTGATGAAAAAAATAATTTGTTTTGTAATCGCGGGGGTGTTGTGCATGTGCCTTTTCGGATGCGGAAGAAAGAAATATAACGTGGATTACCGCGGGCAGAAGGACTTTTTTACGGGTGCCGAGGATTCGTATGCCGCAGGCGAGAAAGTAAAGCTTTACTATGACCTTATCGCGACGGATACCGATTACACCTTTTACGTCGACGGCGAGAGAGTGCGCGTCGATTGGAACGAGAACAAGGGCTTTATAATCAAGTTTACGATGCCGGACCACGATATCGAGGTGTATTGCGAAAGTGTCAATACAATGATCAGAGAATAAAAAAAGACCCGTTCGGGTCTTTTTTTGTTTTTAACTTTATTTCAGAAGCTTGAAGCTGCCGACGATCGGAAGCTCTTTTGCTCTGCCGTTCGAAGCATTCATGATGCCGAGGAAGAGCAGAATGAGACAAACGAGCTCGACGAGACCGCCGAGGATACCGAATATCCAGCCGATGAACGGGATCTTGACGAGTATTCCCATGATCACTGCGAACACGATCTCGGCAATCGCGAGGACGAGGCCCTGATTGACGTGAAAACGTGCGAACTTCGAATCCTTTGCAGCGAAGATCGGGATGAGGACGAGCCATGAGAGGTACGCAAGGATCGCCATTACCTTGTTCTGCTCGATGTCGTTCTTGTCGAACTGATCTGTCGTGTCTTTCGTGTTGTTAAGCTCGTTGAGCTTATCGTTGAAGTCTGCCATTGTTATTTCTCCTTTTGGTTATTTATGTGTCAGCCGGTCATTCGACTTCGACTGTCATCAACATTTTGAAGTACTCGATCTGCTGCTGAAGCTCATCGTAGGTGTGGTACATAAACTCGTCTTCCGTGTATTCAAGACCGACGAACGAGCCCTCGCGGAACAAATCCTTAATGGGTGAATCCTCGACCTCATCGTAGGACATCTTCAGCAGATTCATCATGTCCTCTGCTTCTTCTTCCGTGCCGTAGTCGGTGTAGACGATGAATCTCGTCACGTTCTTGCCGTCGTGATAGAAGACGTAGGCGACCTGATCCGAAAGCTTCCACGTTACCTTTTCGTCGTCCTCATAGAAGTCCATGTTGAGGAACGGATT
>JAKSPW010000181.1 GCA_024404435.1 Clostridia bacterium
TCACGCCCGCGGGCATTTCACACGCCGCGGGCGTATTTCACGCGCGCAGCGTATTTCACGAATCCCAGGGGGGATTTATTTCGTTGAAAAAAGCCACTTTTGTCTGGTAGACAAAAGTGGCTTTTTACATGCTTCGGGGTATGGGACAGTTGACATTTCGTCGACAAAATGATACAATATTTTCAAAGTGAAGTGAGGTGACGGGATGAGATACGAAAGACTTACCGAAAAGGAGCTCGACGCGGTCGTGACCAAGTACGTCGAGTACTACAACGGCGAAGAGAACGGCTGCTGGACGTTCAGGAACGCGTACAAGCGCATCCACCAGATAATGACGATCGAGGACTCGCTGTGTCTCGTTCAGTACGGCGACGGAGGTGCCCTCACGGGCTTCTGCATCGGGTACTTCAAGCAGTTCGACGATCTGCTTGCGTACTATCTCGAGGAGATCGTGATCTTCACGGGATATCACGGCAGAGGGTACGGCACGGATCTTCTCGCCGAGATCGAGCGCATCGTGCGGGCGCAGGATGCGACGCATATAGAGCTCGTCAGCGTGAACGACGCGCATCACCTGCACTTTTATGAAAAATCCGGCTACTATCAGGCGACGAATCTCGCGCTGATGGGTAAGCATTTTGATGAGTGAGGCAGACTGCTATGTTTGAAAACGGAAAGATCCGGATCGCCGGAACCGACAAAAAAATATATCTTCTTCCCGAAATGGCCAACCGCCACGGTGTGATCGCCGGCGCGACCGGAACGGGCAAGACCGTGACGATGAAGGTGCTCGCGGAATCGTTCTCCGACATGGGCGTTCCCGTATTCTTTGCCGACGTCAAGGGCGATCTCTCGGGAACATGCCTCCCCGGAAAAGACAGCGAGGACATGGAAGAGCGCATAAAACGCTTCGGGCTCGAGGGCTTCACGTTCAAGGGCTTTCCGACGAGATTCTGGGACATCTACGGCGAGGCGGGACACCCCGTCCGCATCACGGTTTCCGACATGGGACCGATGCTCCTCGCCCGTCTTCTCGGTCTGACCGACGTTCAGGCGGGTGTTCTGAACGTCGTGTTCAGAGTCGCGGACGATCAGGGGCTGCTTCTGCTCGACCTCAAGGATCTCCGCGCGATGCTGAAGTTCGTCGGGGACAACAGAGCGGAATTCACGACCGACTACGGCAACGTGACGACTGCCTCGATCGGCGCGATACAGCGTGCGCTCCTCGCCTTCGAGGAGGAGGGCGGAGAGTCGATATTCGGCGAGCCCGCACTCGACATCACGGACTTCATGCGAACGGACGTCGACGGACGCGGATATATCAACGTGTTGAACAGCACGAAGCTCATTCAGAGCCCGACGGTCTACGCGACCTTCCTTCTCTGGATGATGACGGAGCTCTTCGAGAGGCTGCCGGAGGTCGGTGACCTGCCGAAGCCGAGAATGATATTCTTCTTCGACGAGGCGCATCTCCTCTTCGACGACGCGCCGAAGGCACTCGTCGGAAAGATCGTTCAGGTCGTGAAGCTGATCCGCTCCAAGGGAGTCGGCATCTACTTCATCAGCCAAAGCGCGTCCGACATCCCGGACGACGTGCTCGCTCAGCTTTCAAACCGCATACAGCATGCTCTCCGCGCATACACTCCGTCCGAGCAGAAATCGCTGAAGGCAACGGCGGATGCGTTCAGAACGAATCCCGATTTCAACACGAGAGAAGCGCTCACCGAGCTCGGCGTCGGCGAAGCACTCGTCAGCTTCCTCGACGAGAAAGGCGTTCCGACCGTCGTCGAGCGGGCGTTTATCCTGCCGCCGCAGAGTCTGATCGGGCCCGCCGACGAAGAAACGGTAAAAAGTCTCATTCTCGCGGACGAGTTCGATCTCAAGTACAGACAGACGGTCGACAGAGAGTCTGCGTTCGAGATAATCGAAAAAGCGAACGAGGCACTTGCCGCCGAGGAGGAACAAGCCGCCGCCGAAGAAGCGAAGGAAAAGAAAAAATCCTCCAACAAGACAGAGGAATTTCTCCTCAAAAAGGCTGCGAAGCGCGCTGCTTCGAGCGCCACGTCGACAGCTGCCCGTGCCGTCAGCACGAACATCGTGAATTCGATCGTCGGAGGAAAGAAGGTCAGCGCGGGCACCATCGCAAAGCGCGCCGCAACGAACGCACTTTCATCCGTCATGCGCACGGGAACGTCCTCGATCCTACGCGGGATCTTCGGAAACAGAAAATAAAGAATAATCCGTCATTATGACGGATTATTTTCTTTTTTCGTGTTTACAAACGACGGATTTTGTAATACAATATTTTGTAAAGAATCTGCGAAAGGAGTGAGGCCGGTGAAACGCTTGTGGCGATATATCTCGCCGTATAAGTGGTACATAGTCTTTACCATAATAATCAAGCTCGCGGCGGCTCTGCTCGAGCTTCTGATCCCGTACTTCATGGAGATCATCCTCGACGACGTCGTCCCGACCGGAAAGATCGCTCCGATAATCGTATACGGCTCGCTCATGATCCTCGTTGCCAGCGGATGCCTCGCAGGGAACATCATCGCGAACAGAATGTCCGCCGTCAGCTCCGGCAAGATCACGAAAAAGCTCCGTCACGACCTTTTTGAGAAGCTCGAGGGGCTCTCTGCCGGACAGATCGACAGACTCACCGTTTCCTCGGCAGAATCCCGTCTGACGAGCGACACGTACAACTTCAATCAGCTTCTCGCGCGTATGCAGAGACTCGGTGTCAGAGCACCGATACTGCTTGTCGGCGGAATATTCATGATGCTCAGCATGGAGCCGGTGCTTGCGCTCGTGCTCGTGGCGCTCCTCCCTCTCATCTGCCTCATCGTTTTCTTCGTCACGAAGAAAAGCGTCCCTCTTTATACTGAGGAACAGGGCGTGCTTGACCGCGTCGTGCGAGTCCTTCAGGAGAATATAACGGGTATCCGAGTAATCAAGGCACTTTGCAAGACCGATCACGAAAAGGGCCGCTTCAACGACGTGAACGACGAGCTCACGCGGATCGACCAGAAGGCAGGACTCATCACGTCGCTCACGAATCCGTCGACCTCGCTCATACTCAACGTGGGACTGACGCTCGTCGTCATCATGGGCGCGTACAGAGTCAATTCGGGCGCGTGCGGAAGCGGAGTCATCATCGCCTTCCTGCAGTACTTCGTGATGATCCTCAACGCGATGCTCGGCATAACGCGTATCTTCGTCATGTGGTCGAAGGGCGAAGCGAGTGCAGTGCGTGTCGCCGACGCGCTTGCCCTTCCCCGCGATCTTGAAATCGTCGAAAGCGAAGCGGAATCGGGGAACGTACCGCATATCGAGTTCAGAAACGTCAGTTTCTCATATACCGGAGTCGGGCACAACCTCGAAAACGTCAGCTTCCGTCTTGGGCAGCACACCGCACATCATCACAGACGTCAAGTCGCGGCAAATGCGAAACGCCTCGCTTCCAATGCCCTTTACGCTTGCCGGTATTGTTACGGATTCCAACCCCCGGCAACCCAAAAA
>JAKSPW010000182.1 GCA_024404435.1 Clostridia bacterium
TGGGAGGCGAGGTCATCATGTACGCCGACACGGTGACGGGCTCGATGAAGCGCGCCATCGACGAGACGGAGAGACGCCGCGCGATCCAGCAGGCGTACAACGAAGAACACGGCATCACGCCGACGACGATCAAAAAAGAAGTACGCGAGCTCATCAGCATCGGCGCCTCCGCCGACTCGAAGAAGTCGAAGAAGGGTGCGCGTCCGACCGCGGAGATCCCGAAGGATCCGACGGAGCGGCGCGAGAAGATCGAAGAGCTGCGTGCCGAAATGCAGAAGGCGGCCCGCGAGCTCCGCTTCGAGGAAGCGGCATATCTCAGGGATCGGATCAAAATACTCGAATCAACGAAATAGTTTTCGGTTTTCAGTTTTCAGTTTTCAAATTTCAGTTTTCTCGGCAAGGAAAAGAAAGGCATAGTCAAATAATGTTAGACATTCTTAAAAATTTCGTAAACACTTATCTTGTTGATTTCGCGGTCAGACTCGTCTGCGCCGCACTCGTACTTTTCATCGGACTTAAGATCGCGAAGTTCGCGGTCAGAAAGATCACGGGCATCAAGCGTCTTTCAAAGCTCGACCCGAACGTGCAGGCTCTCGTCGGCAATTCGGCGAAATTCATCTTTTACGCCATCGTCATCCTCACGGCGGTGCAGGTCCTCGGCATCCCGTCGGCGACCGTCGTCGCGGTGCTCGGATCGTGCGGTCTCGCGCTCGGTCTCGCTCTGCAGGGCGGCCTCTCGAACATAGCGGGCGGCATCACGATCATGCTGACGCGCCCCTTCCACGTCGGAGACTACATCGAAACGGCTCAGGGTGAGGGGTTCGTCCGAGACATCGGAGTTTTCTATACGCGCCTGAATTCGTATGACAACCGCGACATAACGATCCCGAACTCGGTGCTCGCAAACACGACGGTGAACAATCATTTCTGCAACGGCACGAGAAGGATAGACCTTTTCGTTCCCGTTCCGTACAGTGCCGACCTCACGCTTGCCAAGAAGGTCATCCTCGCGTGCGCCGAGAAGAGCGAGCTCGTTCTGAAGGACCCTGCAGCGAGCGCAAACGTCGCAAAGCAGGGCGACTCGTCGATCGAGATCAAGCTCTGCGCATGGGTGAACTGCGACAACTACTGGGCGGCCCTCTTCGAGCTTACCGAGGAAACGAAGCGCGCCCTCGAGCAGTTCGGAATGGAAATCCCGTTCAATCAGCTCGACGTACATATCAAGAACGACTGAAAACACAAAAAAGACTGCCTTTGGCAGTCTTTTTTATTTTCCCCGTTTACAAAAGGAAATAAATGTGATAAAATATTATAAATATTTGTAATTCGGAGGAGCAACATGGAGCTTACATCAATCAGAACTCTCTGGCGTGACATGGACTCCGTTGATCGCGACTGCGTCACGGTCGGCGGCTGGGTCAGAAGTATCAGAGACTCTAAAACATTCGGTTTTATCACACTTTCCGACGGCACGTTCTTTGAACCCGTCCAGATCGTGTATGACGATAATCTCGAAAATTTCGCGGAGATCTCGAAGTATAACGTCGGCTCCGCTCTCATCGTAACGGGCAGAGTGATCCTCACTCCCGACGCAAAGCAGCCGTTCGAGATCCACGCCGACAAGGTCGAGCTCGAGGGCGCGTCGACTCCCGATTTTCCCATTCAGAAAAAGCGTCACACGCTTGAATATCTCAGAACGATCTCGCATCTGCGCCCGAGGACGAACCTTTTCCAGGCGGTCTTCCGCGTTCGCTCTTTCGCCGCATACGCGATCCACAAATTCTTCCAGGAGCAGAATTTCGTTTACGTCCACACTCCGCTCATCACGGGAAGCGACTGCGAGGGCGCGGGCGAAATGTTCCGCGTCACCACTCTCGACGTGGCAAACCCGCCGCGCCTTGAGGACGGCTCCGTCGACTTCTCCGAGGACTTCTTCGGAAAGAGCGCTAACCTCACCGTCTCCGGTCAGCTCAACGGCGAGACCTACGCGATGGCGTTCCGCAACATCTACACCTTCGGTCCGACCTTCCGCGCCGAGAACTCCAACACGACCCGCCACGCGGCCGAGTTCTGGATGATCGAGCCCGAGATCGCGTTCGCAGACCTTAACGACGACATGGACCTCGCCGAGGCGATGATAAAGTACATCATCAACTACGTCATGGAGAACGCTCCCGAGGAGATGAACTTCTTCAACAGCTTCGTTGACAAGGGACTCATCGAGCGTCTCGAGCACGTCAGAACTTCCGACTTCGGCAGAGTCACCTACACGGAAGCGATCAAGCTTCTCGAGCCGAACAACGACAAGTTCGATTACAAGGTGTTCTGGGGCTGCGACCTGCAGACCGAGCACGAAAGATACCTCACCGAGCAGATCTTCAAGCGTCCCGTCTTCGTCACGGACTATCCGAAGGAGATCAAGGCGTTCTACATGAAGCTGAATGAGGACGGCAAGACCGTCGCGGCAATGGACTGCCTCGTTCCCGGCATCGGCGAGATCATCGGCGGCTCACAGCGTGAGGACGACCTTGAAAAGCTCACCGCGCGCATGGACGAGCTCGGACTCGATAAAGAATCCTACGGCTTCTACCTCGACCTCAGAAAATACGGCAGTGCGCGTCACGCAGGCTTCGGACTCGGATTCGAGAGATGCGTAATGTACCTCACGGGAGTCCAGAACATCCGCGACGTCATTCCCTTCCCGAGAACTGTCGGCAACTGCGAGATCTGACGGAGTAAAAACATGGAAAGAAAAGAACTGATCAATACCATATACGACCTGCCCGTCGGGATACCCGAAAAGGGTGTCCTCGCCGGCTGCACGAAGCTTGAAAAGCTCGGCGACGGATGGGACGACGCGAAGTATTTCGAGACGACGAGACCTTATCTCACCTACGGTATCGGCGGCACGAACGACGTGATCCTCAGAAGGTTCGAAACTCTTCCGGAGGGAGAGGAAAAGGAAGCTCTCACGGAGGTCTACGATATTTATACCGCGATCCTCGTCAACCTCTGGCATTATATCGAAAAATACAATGAGATGGGCACGGCGGCAAAGACTGCCCGCGACGCAGAAGAAACGGACCGGGTCCTCACGATGTGCTTCGACATGAGGCAGATCATCAGCGGCAAGCCGAATCACCTGAGAAGCGCCGTCGCGACCTTCTTCGTGATGCACGTCGTGAGAGCCGCTCTCGGCGGCACGGAAACGCCCGACCTCGACCTTCACCTCACTGAGTTCTATGAAAAGGACCTGAAGGAAGGCAGCGTCACGGACGACGAAGCACTCGCGATCTTCCGGGAACTGAAAGCGCGCCTCGCCGAATGCGGGGAGAGTCTCGCGTCTCTCGTTTCGGGAAAAGGCAAGCTCTCCGAGCTTATGCTCAAAGCATAAAAAAAGCAGGCAAGCACGACTTGCCTGTTTTCTTTTTGCCTGATTCTTTTTTCAGAATGCTGCAGGCTCTTCCTCGGTGAGACCTGCTTCTGCCGCGGCGAGCTCTTCTTCATACGCCGCAAGA
>JAKSPW010000183.1 GCA_024404435.1 Clostridia bacterium
GAGACGGAGCAGATAGTCGGTCGAATATTTGAAGGTCAGGTTGTCGACCCACAGCGAGTGGAAGTCCCAGAGCGGGCGCGGGCCGGTCGAGCAGTGGAGCGGCGGCGCGTTTTTCGAGACCTTGATGTCGTCGAACGCTTCCGCGGGGCTCGTCTCACCGTCCCAATAGAGGTAAAGCCTGCCTTCTTTTCTGTCGTGCAGGAATTCGAGATTGTTTTTCAGCGCCGTGCCGGGATTGTCGCACGGACGCTCGCCGACCATAAAGTAGGAAAGACCGTTCGAGACGTATCCGACGTTCAGCGTATTCTTTCCCTTGCCGAACGGAGCGTAATCGTCGTCCGTCGGCTCTTTGCCGTTCTTGTGGTAGTCTTCATACGGCGTGATCTTCACTCCCGTGTATCTGCCGCCGTCGATGATGATGTTTCCGATATCGCACTTATAGCTTCTGAACTCGGGGCGTGCGTCGATCTGCTCGGGGTCGAGCTCCCACACGTTTTCCCACTCGGTTTTCGTCCATCTTCCGTTTCCGCCGCCGAAATCGAGCGCGCCGTAAAGCGCGGGCTTTTCTCCGACACCGTACGCGCCGTACGTGACTCCCGAGTTTACGAGGAGAACGGTCTTGCAGGCGTTGTTATATATTTCGGGATAGAATTCGCTTCCTCTCTCGAAGAAGACGCCGTCGCCCTCATGTGCGACTTCCTCCCACGAGCCGTCGTCGTGCCACACCTGAAGCTTCGAGGGGCTTCTCCACGGCGTGTCGGGAGAGAGTCCGTCGTTCGCGTCGTCACCGCGGAGGGACGAAATGTAGTAGCATTTTCCCTTGATGTCCGCGGGAGTCACGGCATCTGCCGAGTAGCGGATCTCATGAATGCGGTCCTTTATGAGCTTTACGAATTCCGCGTCCTCCGCGTCGGTCAGCTTCTCGAATTTGAAGCTTCCGCCGAGCGAGTAGTTCTCGAAATAGTCTTTATACTCCGAAAAATCGAACGATCCGCGCTCGTCTTCCGAGGCGAAGAAGGAGATGGCGAAAAGCTCGAACGACGGGACGTCCCCGGGGACGAGAAGAAGCTGAACTATCGCATCCTTTTCCTCCGTCGGGAGCGTGACGTACGAGACGGAATATTCGCCGAAGGAGCCGCCTGCCGAGACAGAGAGGGAGACGTTTTCGACTTCTTCGTTGATATAGGCTATGCCGGCGCCGAAGTCACCCTTGTGGACCACGGAGACGAACGGTGTCGCAGACGCGGAGAGCCCCGCCGCACTGAGGGAAATGCCGGCCGTGTGCGGGATCTTGCAATTTGCCGAGCATTCTGCAAAGCCGTCCTCAAAGAAGCGCAGCACCTTACCGTCGGGCCTGACGCCGAGCGTGCCGGCAGAGATCACGGCGTTGCCGTAAATATATTTTGCGCCGTAGAGCGCGAAGCGGTTTTCAGGATCGGGAGAGTAATTGTTTTTCATAAAATCGTACCTCTTAAAGAGTATTTTTCTACATCTTATATTATACAATTATTTATTCCCGCGGTCAATCGTGAAAAACACGGTTTTTCGCCCGTCAAATTGGATAAGTTGACGAAATCACGGAATAAACCTGCGCGGCGCGTCATATATTAGCCTGAAAGAAACGAAAGGCCGCCCTCGGCGGAGAAAAGAGAGGAAAACTATGGAAAACAAAGCGGGACTTTCCGCACTGCGCGTTGACGCGGGCACGGTACACGACGTCTCGGAGGAGTTCACTCTCCCCGATTACCTGCCGGAAATAAGGCAGATCGTGTCGTGCAGATGCACCGTGCTGCCCGAAAACAAGTATCAGTCCGACAGCGGTGTGGGGCTGTCGGGACTCGTGACCTACACCGTGACGTACGTCGGGGACGACGGAGCGCTGAGCGCCGTTCCGCTCAATTCCGAGTATTCGGCGACCGTGCCGTGCTCTGCGGAGACGCTCGCGGGTACTCCCGTGTCGAGGCTCGGCGTACACACCTCCGCCGAGACGGTGAACTGCCGCGCTACGGCACCGCGAAGACTTTCGCTTTCGTGCAGGATGCGCTCGAGAGTGATCGCGAGCGCACCCGTGAAAACGAAGGATAAGCTGACGGGGTCGGGCGGAGAAACGGCTGCGCCGGCAGACGAAACGCTCGAAAAAAGAACGGTCGGCAGCGAGACCTCGACTCTGTCGTTCGCATCTCATACGGGTGCCGTCTCGGGAGAATTGCGGCTGCGCGAGGGAACGACTATCGTTTCCTGCGGCGGCAGTGTCGGTGTCGGCGACGTGAGAGCCGACGGCGACGACGTGACCGTTCGCGGCGACGTTTTCATGAACGTGCTTCTTCTCGGCGACGACGGCAGATATTCCACAGAGAGGGTAAAATCCCCGTTCGAAGAAAAAATCGCCCTGAAGCAGGGCGAGGTACCGGAAGGCTCGAAGAAGAGTGCCTCGTGCGACGTGCGTGTCGCGAGCGTGAACGTAAACGGCGGCGAGGGCGGAGCTTTCACGTGGGACGTCGAGTACGACGTGGACGCGATCCTCTCGTGTACGTACGGGTGCACCGTGACGGCCGACGCATATTCGACGGAATACGAAAGCGAGGTCAGAAAGGGCAGCGCCGAGTCGCTTCTCACGCTCAGGAACGCGAATTCGCGGCTCAGCGTGAACGGCTCGTCGCCGTTCGTGCACGGTGAGAGCAGATACGTCGCGGGAAACTGTGCCTCTGCATCTCTCGACAGGGCGGAGTACGACTCGGGTCGGATCACACTTACCGGGAACTGCACCGTGTCGGTGCTCATCGTGGGAGAAGGAGAGGCGGTGAGCGAGGACGTGACGTTGCCGTTCCGTCACGAGTGCGAGGCGGGCGCGTACGACGGAGCTGCCGCAATATCGGCAAACGTCTGCGTGATCACGGCGGACGCGAGACTTGACGGCGACAGACTCGTCTGCGACGCGGAGCTCGGTTTTTCCGTGCTTGCCTTTGCGCACCCGAAGGTGAGCTTTGTCGAGGACGTGACGCTCGACACGGACAGACCGGTTCAGGGCATGAGCGGGAGCGTGAAGATATATTTTCCCGACAAGGACGAAACGGAATGGGACGTCGGGAAGAAATACAAGGTGAAGCAGAGCGACGTCAGGACTCTCGACGGGGGGACCCCGATGGTGATAATAAAATAAAAGGGGATGTTAAAAAAGTGCAGACCGAAAAAAGCGAAAAGAGGGATTAAAAACAGGGTTGCATCCTGCATCCATGAAAAACAGATGAAGAAATCCTGCGGATTTCTCCGAGCCTATCAGATTTCGCTTTTTTCTACCGCCGTTTTCGCCCCCTGCCGTACCTTTGTACGGCGCACGTGGGCGAAGAACGACGATTCTGCCTCTTTTTTTCCTATCCCCTTTAACGAAAGAGGGTGTTAAAAAACTCTTCGAGTTTTTTAACACCCTCTTTATTCTGCGATCACGAATTGATCATAGGACTTCACCATATCTTCCGTTTCGCCAATGAGGCGGATGTATGCGATCCTGCGATCTG
>JAKSPW010000184.1 GCA_024404435.1 Clostridia bacterium
GAACTTCCCTATGATGGCGTCGCTGCGGTATCCGGAGCCGATCTCGTGCTCGAGCGTCCGTTCCCGTGGTGCTCGGCGGGTGCCGAATTTTTCGCTCTTGGCGGAGTCGGAGTCGCCCTCGGGGCAGGAGCCGACTTGATAGTTTTCGGCAGCGAAAGCGGTGATATTTCTTTTGTCGAAAAAGTATCACGGATCGACGTGTCCCCCGAAAACGTTTCCGCAGAAACCGGTGCCGGCACGGCAGCGGCTTCCGTCTATGCGTCGTACGGATTGGCCCCCTGTGCCAACGACAGACTCGGCGCGGAATATATGAAGGCCTCGCGCCGGCTCGGACGGGAAGTTAGCTTTGATGCCGTAAGACGTATCGGCACGGCAAGCGCGTCGGAGCTCCGTCGGCTGATTTACGACGGAGGAACGTCTGCGGCGGGAGAGTATATACCCGATGCGGCAAAAAAAGTTCTGCCGCCCGTGAGCGACGTCACCTGCGGCAGACTCGAAGAACTCGAATATTTATATTTCAGATTATACAGAAAGCGTGACGACGACGCGTGCTTCGAGGGCACGGGAGGCGTTGCGGAACGGCTCGTGCGCGCCGCCGGAGAAGCCACCTCTTCGACTGATTTCTTCAGATGCGCCGCAACGAAAAAGTACACCGCGTCGAGACTGCGCCGCGCCGCTCTTTTCGATCTGCTCGGCGTGAAAAAAGACGATCTCATATCGCCGCCTTCTGAGACTTTGCTTCTTGCGGCAAACGCCGTGGGAAGGGAATACCTGTCAAAGCTTGACGGCCCGCTGTCCGTCGTGACGAAGCCGTCACTCCTTCAAAGCGAGCTTTGCCGCCGTGCCGACGACCTGTACGTCTCGTGCAGACGTGACGGAGGCAGAGCCGGCGATTACAGCAGAGCGGTCCCCTATATCAAATAAACTGTCTTGTAAACAATAAAACTACCGTCTGAAGATGATTCAAACGGTAGTTCTTTGTTTTATGCCATCGGTTTGATATCGGTGATGTAGATGGTCATTGCCATCTTGTCGCTTCTGATCGTTGTCGGATTGTTGAGCATGACGCCCTGCGTCGGAGCACCGTCAACGACGAGGATGTTGTCCTCGGTCAGCTTGCCCTCGCAGAGGAAGGTACCGAAAAGATCGAATCTCTGTGCTTTTTCAACCTTTGCCGAATTGAACGGCGTAACGTAGTTGCCGTCGAGATCGAAGTAGCGCTTCTGAGCGTTCTTCTGATCGGGAACGCCGAATGCGGTGCCGAATTTCTTGTTGGTATCGTAGAAGCGGAATTCCTCGCCCTCCGTGAGGTAATTGATTGCAGAGCCTCTCAGATTACGGACGATGTAGGTTACCTGATACTGCTGTGAGACTACGTCGGGGAGAGTCATCGGGTCCGGAGCTTTCTTGACGAACAGGAAACGCATTGCGATACCGGCCAGGCAGCAGATAACGAGGATCACGATGAGAAGGTCGACGACGTTGAATTTCTTTTTAGATGTTCCGTTTTCCATGATTGTGAACTCTCCTTTCATTCAGCCTTGTCTTCTTTTTCCGTCTTCTGGGGCTCTTCCTTCGGCTTCTCGCCGAGGAGACCGGTATGCCATCTGCTCGACGGATTCTTGAAGATCACGATGTACGTGAAGAAGAAAGCGAGTGCGATGACTGCGATGATGACGGATTTCAGAACGTTGTACTTATCAAAAATGTTGTTGCACATGAAGATCGCGACCAGACCGAGGATACCGCAGATCGTATAGAGGATCTTGACGGATTCCTTCTGCGTGAAGCCCATGTCGATGAGTCTGTGATGCAGGTGACCTCTGTCGGCAGAGAAGGGACTCTTGCCGGCGAGCAGGCGTCTGACGATCGCGAAGAGAGTGTCTGCGAGGGGCAGCGCGAAGATGATGAGCGGGACGATGACCGAGATCACCGTGTGGAGCTTGAACATTCCCTGAACGGCTATGACCGAAAGGGTATAGCCGAGGAAGAGTGCTCCCGTGTCACCCATGAAGATCTTTGCGGGGTTGCGGTTGCTCGGCAGGAAGCCGAGGCAGGCACCGATCAGGATGAGCGTGAGAAGTGCGGACGAGAACGAGCCGCCTTGAATGATGATGACGAAAAGTACGGAGATCGAGGAGATCGTGGATACTCCGCAGGAGAGTCCGTCGAGACCGTCGATTATGTTCGTCGCATTCGTGAGTGCCGCGATCCAGAAGATCGTGACGGGGATGCTCCATGCACCGAGATCGAGATATCTGCCGCCGATGAAGATTCTGTCGATCTTGATGCCGCCGAGTGCCGTGAGAGCTGCGACTGCAAGCTGGCAGAAGAGCTTCACCCATGCGTTCATCGAGAAGATGTCGTCGAAGATGCCGACGAGGACCATGAGAAGTCCGCCGCCGAGGATCACGAAGAGCTCCTTGCTGTAGTCACAGAAGAAGAGACACGTCACGGCGAATGCCGTGAATATCGCAAGACCGCCGATCAGAGGAGTCGGCTTTTTGTGCATGCGTCTGTCGTCCTTGGGAACGTCGATCGCCTTGATCTTGAATGCGAGGACTCTCACGAGAGGCGTGAGCGCGTATGAAAGCAGGATCGCACAAACGAGCGCCGCGATCGCATATATGAGATCGTTGTTTACTGATACCATATTACTTTTCCTTTCAGTCGAGTACGGTGACCTCGACGCAATCAACTGCGGGGATCGCTACGTCTCCGAACGAGAGGGAATAGCTTCCGTTCACGAGGAAGTAGTTGTCGCAGATGTTGTAGCCCCATGCGTCCTTATTCGCTTCGGCGCGGAACGTGATGATGACGTCGATCAGTCCTTCGCCCTCGGGATAGACCTCTTCGCCCGTGTTATAGTCGAAGGCTTCCTTGACGTTTACCGAGACCTCGGGCTCGGCGCAGACAACGCCGAGGACCTTGGAACGGTCTTTCGTGGAGAAGACCTGGTCACCCTCGTGGATGGCGTCTCTGAACGTATCGTTGAGAGAAGTGCCTATCATTACGTATTCTACCGTGTGTGTGTCGGTTATGGGTTCCGTGTCATCGCTGATGACGAAGACGTACGCGAGTATTGCTATGGCAACTATCAGTACAATGATGATGAGCGCGTCGATCACGTTGAACCTGAATTTTCTGTCAGTCATTTGCAGACTCCTTTCGAATGTCCGAATGTTTGCTTGTCTTTGCGAGTGATATGTCAACCGAGGCAGAGCTTCCGTCTCCGTCCGAAGAACACGTCTCCGGCGCGGACAGCGACTGCTTCGAGTGCTTTGCGATGGCGGGTATGAGTCCGGCGGTCAGCCAGAACATGAGGAACACTCTGTAATTGTACCACGAGTAGTCCGTGAGTCCCTGAATGAGTACCGCGAACAGTCCGCAGAACGGGCCGGCAACGGCGAGTCTCAGAGCACTCTTTGATTTGTCCTTGCCGAATTCCTTTTCGCTTGCTGATACGTCGGACACGAGAGTGAACGTTATTTTCGCAAGAAGGATG
>JAKSPW010000185.1 GCA_024404435.1 Clostridia bacterium
GCCGGGCCCGTATCGAACTTTCTGATGGCCCTCATCGGAATGTTCCTATTCCGCGGAGCGGGAGCACTGTTTTACGCGCTTCCGTATCCCACGGACTTCTGGTTCTCAGTCGAAAACGTGGTCGTCAATATGTGCCTCGAGTTTGCGATACTGAATATCTCTCTCGGAGTGTTCAACCTGGTACCCGTGCCGCCGCTTGACGGCTCGCGCATCTTCCTTACGTTCCTTCCTCCGAGACTCTATTTCGGACTCATGAAATACGAGAGATACATCATGCTTGCAATGTTCGTGCTCCTTTATCTCGGAGTATTCTCGAGACCGCTTTCGTTCCTCGTCACGAGCATATTTAACGGCATGGACAGCCTTGTCACTCTGATTCCGAATTTCAACTGGTGAGTATGGAAAACATAAGTTATAAGCTCGATCAGTTCGAAGGACCTCTCGACCTCCTTCTGACGCTGATCTCAAAGAACAAGATCGACATAAACGATATCCCGATAGCCGAGCTGTGCTCGCAGTACATGGAGTACATCAATCACGAGGATAACCGCGATATCGAGATCGCCTCGGAATTCATCGTCATGGCGAGTGAGCTGATGCTCATAAAGAGCCGTATGCTCCTGCCTAAGCAGGAGGACGAGGAAGACCCGAGAGCGTCCCTCGTCGAGGCCGTGCTCGAGTATCAGAGAGCAAAGGCGGCCGCCGCGGAGATGAACCTCCTCTACGCCACCTACGGGCTTCGCATGGTAAAGGAGCAGGACGAGATCTCCGTCGACAAGACGTACGTCGCGGATCACGAGCCCGACCTTCTTCGCCGCGCACTCGAAAGAGCACTCGAAGAGGTGCATATAAACACGCAGGAAGTAAAGGAACGCTTCGAGCCGATCGTCAACGCGCCCCGCGTTTCGGTGCTTTCGGTCGCGTCGGTGCTCGTACGGAGCATAAAAAAGAACGGAAAGCTGTATCTCGACGATTATTTCGTTCACTCGCGCAGCCGTTCCGAAATGATCGCAAAGTTCATGGCGGTCCTCGAGCTTCTGAGGCAGGGATACGTTGCTCTGTCCGAAGAAAGCCTCGACAGTGAGACGGGCGTGGTCGATGCAGCATCCCATATCGACCTGACTCTCTGCGGAGACGTTGACGAAGATAAGCTTGCCGCGATGTTCGAGGGCGAGCCCGAAACAGAAACAATGGAGAATAACGATGGACAGTGAACTCGAAATGCTCACTCCCGAGCTTGAAAACGTGACCGACGAGGGAGAAAACCTTGAAGAGAATATACCGAAATGCGAAAGGATCATCGAGTCGGTCCTCTTCGCGGCGGGACATCCCGTCGAGTATACGGCGCTTGCAGGCGCGATGAACGTTTCGGTGTCCGTCTGCCGCCGCATAGTCAGCGAATATGCGGAGAAGTATAATAACTGCTCCGAGATAGAGCGGGGTATCATGATGGTGCTTTTCCCGGAATCGTGCCAGATCTGCACACGCGAGGAATACGGCGCATACATACGTCAGGCTCTCGGCATCAGACGAGGCGGACATCTGTCCAATTCGTCTCTCGAGGTGCTCGCAGTCGTCGCGTACAATCAGCCCGTCACCCGTGCATTCATCGACACCGTCCGCGGAGTCGATTCGAGCTACGCGGTCTCGTCGATGGTGGAGAAGAAACTCATCGAGCCGTGCGGCAGACTCGAAGTGCCGGGCAGACCGATGCTTTACCGCACGACGGACAATTTCCTCAGAGTATTCGGCCTCAGCTCGCTTTCCGATCTGCCTGAGGTAAGAGCCGCCGACGGCACAGTCTTCAATGCACCCGAAGAAGAGGCCGAACAGCTTTCCATTGAATGATTTTTCCGAAAAAGAGGTGACGAAATGACCGCGCTGATAATCATTGCCGCAGTTTTCGGACTTATCGCGCTTCTGCTTCTGTCGATGATCAGGCTTCATCTCGTCTCCGACGGAGACCTGAAGGTCACGGCAGGAGTCGGTTTCATCTCTTTCCCCGTATATCCTTCCAAGGAGAAGAAGAAAAAGAAGAGCCTTTCTCAGAAAAAATATCTGAAGCTGATGAAGGAAGAACCCGAAAAGCCCGAAGAAAAAGAGAAAGAAAAGAAAAAAGACAAAAAAGAAAAGGGCGGACTGCGGGAAACGATCGGCTTCGTCCGTGAGATCATCGGCAGGCTCGGAGAGTTCAGCAGACGGCTTCACACCGAGATACGGAGCCTGAACGTCTCGGTCGGCGGAAAAGACGCGGCTGCCGCTGCCGTCACCTACGGCGCGGTGACACAGGGTGTCTCGTATCTCATCGAGCTTCTCGACTGCAATACAAAGCTGAAGATCCCCGATCCCGAAAAAACCTCCGTCAGGTGTGACTTCACCTCGGAGAAATTCGGGCTCGACGCAGACCTTATGCTGAAGATCAGAGTCTTCAGCGCACTGAAAACGGTAATACAGATCCTGATCATAAAGATGAAGCGTGACGGCAAAAAATCGTAACGCCTGAATAAAGAAAGGAAAACAACAATGTCAGAGACAAAACAGAGCGAAATAATCAAGACCTCTCTCGAAAACATCAAAACGATGCTTGACGCGAATACCGTTACCGGTGAGCCGATCACGACGCCTTCGGGAACGACGATAATCCCCGTCTCGAAGATCTCGGTTGGCTACGTTTCGGGAGGACTCGATTATCTGAAAAAGGACGCTCCCACACGCGACGGCAAGCCTCTCGGCAACAACTTCGGCGGTGGCGGCGGCACGGGCGTGTCGGTCACTCCCGTGGCTTTCATCGTCATCGACGCGGAAGGCAAGACAGAGATACTGAATATGAATCAGAGCTCGTTTACCCCCGAGGACACGGTCTCGAAGACGCTTTCCTTCGTCGAGCGTTCTCCCGAACTCATTGAAAGATTCAAGGACGTTTTCAAGAAAAATAAAGAAGAGTAAAATACTGTTTTCGCTCCCTCGATTTCTCACGCCGACCTACGGTATATAAGAAAACGGCAGGCGGATAATAATCACGAAAAGAATTCGTGAGGTACCGCCATGAAAAAAATACTGTCGTATATTCTGATTTCCGCTTTATCGGCACAGCTTTCCTTTTCGGCTTCTGCCGCAAAGGAAACGCTTTCCGTTTCCGCGAAACGCGCCGTACTCATAGAGGGCAACGGCGGAGACGTTATCTTTGAAAAGAACGCCGACGAGAAGCTTCCGATGGCAAGCACGACGAAGATCATGACTGCCGTCGTTGCGCTCGAAAACTGCGACGCCGAGAAGACTGTCACGGTCTCACCCGACGCGGTCGGAGTTGAGGGCTCGTCCGTCTATCTTGAGGCGGGCGAGAAGATACTGATGCGCGACCTCTTGTACGCCATGATGCTCGAAAGCGCGAACGATGCCGCATCTGCGATCGCCATTGACGCTGCGGGAAGCATCGAAGCCTTTGCGGAGCTGATGAACGAAAAGGCGGAGAGTCTGGGGCTTTCTGACACTCATTTCA
>JAKSPW010000186.1 GCA_024404435.1 Clostridia bacterium
ATCCAGCACATTACTTTTGCCAATGTTTTAATCTTCCCACCTATGTTATCAAACATAATAATCTCCCATTTCTTTTTTTCGCACTAAAGTGCTTTTTTGTATTTTATCACAATCGGCAATTATTTGCAATATTCGTCATTCTGTTTTTATCTACGTTTTCGCAAGAAAACGCACCTTATGAAAGCTTAAGGCTTAAGACTTAAGGCTTAAGACTCAATGCTCAATGCTCAATGCTCAATGCTCAATGCTAAAAACGAGAGGCTTGAAAGCCTCTCGTTTTTCTTTATGCCAAATATCCTTTTCTGTACAGCAGCTCTGCCGTGAGGAGGCCGCCGCCTGCGGCGCCGCGCAGGGTGTTGTGAGACATGCCGACGAACTTATAATCGAAGAGGGAGTCCTCTCTGAGTCTGCCCGCGGTGACGCCCATGCCGCCGTAGATATCGCGGTCGAGCTTGATCTGCGGACGGTTGTCTTCCTCAAAGTAAGTAATAAACTGTTCGGGGGCAGACGGGAGCTCGAGGAGCTGCGGGATGCCTCTGAAATTCTTCCATTCCTCGATGATCGCTTCCTTCGGAGGCTTGTTCTCGAAGTTTACGAACACAGCCGCCGTGTGACCGTCCGTCACGGGAACGCGGATGCACTGCGTCGTGATGAGCGGAGCCTCTGCCGGGACGATGATGCCGTTCTGCACCTTACCCCAGATGCGGAGCGGTTCTTTTTCGCTCTTTTCTTCCTCGCCGCCGATGAACGGGATCACGTTGTCGACCATTTCAGGCCAGCTTTCAAAATTTCTGCCCGCACCCGAGATCGCCTGATAAGTCGTCGCGACGACCTCTTTGATGCCGAACTTGAGAAGGGGAGTCAGCATCGGAACGTAGCTCTGGATCGAGCAGTTAGGCTTGACGGCGATGAAGCCGCGGTGCGTGCCGAGTCTTTCCTTCTGCGAGGCGATGACCTCGAGATGGGAGTCATTTATCTCCGGAATGACCATCGGGACGTCGGGGGTCCAGCGGTTTGCGGAGTTATTCGAGATAACGGGGATCTCCGCCTTCGCGTATGCTTCCTCGAGGGCCTTGATCTCGTCTTTTTTCATATCAACGGCGCAGAAGATGAAGTCGCACTCTTTTGCGACTCTTTCGACGTCGCCTCCGTCGAGGACGACCATTCCGGCAACACTTTCGGGTATGGGAGAAGTCATCTTCCATCTGCCCGCAACAGCTTCGCGATAAGTCAGACCTGCGCTTCTGCCGCTTGCGGCGAGTGCTGTGATCTTAAAGTACGGGTGATCCTGCAGGAGCAGGACGAATCTCTGTCCTACCATTCCGGTAGCGCCTACGATCGCGACTCTGAGTTTGTTTTCCATTTTCGTCATTTCCTTTTCTTATCCGTTCGGTATATTATATGCGCCTTCGCGCACCGCCGACATGATAGAATAATTTTATCACATTAAAGTGACGATGTCAACTTATAATTATGCGTAAAATACGGGATATTTTCCGCTATTTTACTGCAAAATGTATAAAAAACCGCCCGCGGAGCGCTCCGCGGGCGAAAAGATTCATTTCATAAGTATGTCCGAGACCTTGATGACGTCTCCGGCTCCCACGACGAAGACGGCATCGCCGTCACCGAGCTTTTCCGTGACAAGGGCGGCGATCTCATCAAACGAAGCGCCGACCGTGCACATCATTCCTTTTTCCTTCACCTTTTCGGCAAGGAGAGCGGACGAGACACCGAAGGTGTTCGTCTCTCTCGCGGGGTAGATCTCCGCAAGGATCACCTCGTCGACTCCGGACGTGCCGAGAGCGTCGGCAAAATCGTCGAAAAGCCCCGCCGTGCGGGAGAAGGTGTGCGGCTGGAAAACGCAGACGTTCTTCTTATATCCAAGTTCGACAGCTGTCGAAAGTGCGCTTCTGATCTCCGTCGGGTGATGAGCATAGTCGTCGTAGACGGCAAATCCCGCCGTCGTCTTACCGCGAAGCTCCATGCGGCGCTTGATGCCGTCGTAAGCGGCGACGCCTCGTGCGATCGCGTCACCGGGAATGCCGTCCGTGTGAGCGGCGGCGGCAACGGCAAGCACGTCGTAAACCATATGCCTGCCCGGTACCTTCAGCTCTGCGCGGCAGAGAAGCTTTCCTTTGTGGAATATGTCAAACGAAGCAAATCCGCGCTTGTAGGTGATCTCGCCGGGAGTGTAATCCGCGTCCTTCATGCCGAAGGTCACGAGTTTCGTGTCACATTTCTTTGTCGAGAGCATCACGTTTTCGTCGTCGGCGTTCACGACGGCGACTTCGGCCTTTGCCATGAACTTCCCGAACGAGTCTCTGATCTGCTCCATCGAGTGGAAATAATCGACGTGATCCATTTCCACGTTCAGCACGACTGCAGTCGTGGGGTAGAAATCGAGGAAGGAATCCATGTACTCGCACGCCTCGAAAACGAACGCGCGGTGTCCACCGAGCACGTTCGAGGTGCCCGTGGATTTCAGCTCCGCGCCGCCGAAAACGGTCGGATCGAGTCCCGCTGCCGTGTAAACGGATGCGGCAAAACCCGTAGTGGTGCTCTTGCCGTGCATGCCGCAGATGCCGACGCGGGAAGCGTAGCTCATCATGACGTAGCCGAGGAAATCGGCGCGGGAAATGCGCGGGATGCCGTGCTCGCCCGCATAGACGTACGCCGGATCGTCTTCCGGTATCGCCACAGTGTAGACGAGTGCGTCCGCATCCTTTACGATGTCTGCGCTCGACTCGTAATACACCTCGGCGCCCTCGGCGGCGAGTCTGTCCGTGATGTCGGACTCTGTCCTGTCGTAGCCGGAGACCTTGTGACCGCGTGCCATGCAGACGGCGGCGAGAGAATTCATGCTGATCCCGCCGATGCCGGAAAAGAAGATCTTTTTCGGCCCGTCACCGATTATTTCATTTATTTTTTCATACCCGAAATGCGTATTCGGAAGTGCCATCTTTGCAGGATCCTTTCAGATAATAAGGACGTTTACCCATATTATATTGGATAACTTATATTATACAACAAAAAAATGCCGATTACATTAAAAAAACGAAAAAAATTCACGAATTAGTCGCATAAATTATATAAAATTCCGCTATACTATGACTGAGCAACAATTCAATAATATCAAACGGGAGATTGTACTATGGAAATCAGCGCGATCAAGGTCAGAAAACTGTTTGACGAGGGTCCGATGAAAGCGATAGTCTCCGTAACGTTTGACGGACAGCTTGCATTACATGACATCAAGGTAATAAACGTTAGGGACAAACATTTCATCGTCATGCCGAGCAGAAAGAATCCGGACGGAACATACAGAGATATTGCCCATCCGATCAATGCGGATTTCAGAGCAAGTCTCGAGGCAGCCGTTCTTGCGGCGTATGAAGAAGAGCTCGCCGCGGCAGAAGCAGGTCTCACCGAGGAA
>JAKSPW010000187.1 GCA_024404435.1 Clostridia bacterium
GCGGAGCGCCGCCGCCGCGCCGAGGCCGAAAGAAAGCGCCGCGCCGAGGAAGAGCGCATCAGGCGCATAAAAGAACAGATCAAAAAAGAGAAAAAAGCAGAAAGGAAGCGGGCGTTCAAGGTCTTCCGCGGACGTGCGCTCATCTGCCTCGTCATGTTCGTGATCTTCGCGGCTCTCGCCGCAGGCATTTTCGCCATCGCGTACTTCCGTGCGCCTGACAAAATGTCGAAAAAAGTCACCTACGTCTACGGCGGCGCGGTCTACCGCACCGCATCCCGCGACGTCGCCTTCCGCGACGGAAAGCTTTACGTCTGCTTCAACGACGTTGCCGCCTATCTCGGCCTCTCCGTCTCCGGCGACACGGACAGCATGAAGTTCGTATTCCCGAAGACCGGTGCGGCAAGCGACGACGGCGGCGACGGCTACGTCAGATTCAGGGCGGACTCGAGCCTCGCCGAGCTGAACGATCAGTACGTCGATCTGCCCGCAGACTCTTTTATGTCGGGTGAGGAGATCTGGGTCTCCGCCGACTTCATTTCGGATTACGTCGAGGGCCTCGACGTCACGTCGTCAAAGGACAGAGTCAGAGTCTCGCGCATCCGCGACGAGGAAGCCGGCGACGTGTCGGAGCCCGTCTATCTCGAGGTGTCCCTGACGCTGAAGGACTCGTCCCCCGTGCCCGATCCGATGGGCGACGGCGAGGGCGGCAAAACGATGGTGCCGCTTGAATTCAAGAACGATCTCTCGGCTTACGAAGAATACATGGCACCCGAGGACGACGCGGAGTTCCTTCTCCTTGTGAACGCCGCGCATCCGCTCGACGGCTCGTTCATCCCGACGGACCTCGTCGAGGTGACGAACACCCGTCAGGACGGACGTGAAACGGCACTTCTCCGCACGACTGCAGCAAAGGCTCTCGAGGCGCTGTTCATCGAAATGCGCTCCGACGGGATCGGTGACGTGTCCGTGACGAGCGCTTACCGTTCGTTCGGAGATCAGGACGTACTCCATAATAATTATATAAATGAAGAAATGGCAGCCGATCCGGAGCTCACCTGGGAGGCCGCGAAGGCGAAGGTGCTGACCTATTCGTCCGAGGCGGGCACGAGCGAGCACCAGACGGGACTCTGCGTGGACATGCACAATCTCGACTCGGCGGATATCTCGTTCGCAGGGACCGACGCGTACAGATGGCTGTGCGACAACGCGTGGAAGTTCGGCTTCATAGAGCGCTTCCCGCAGGACAAGACCGACGTGACGGGAGTCTCGTTTGAGCCG
Organism: Clostridia bacterium; assembly: GCA_024404435.1. Taxonomy (GTDB): domain Bacteria; phylum Bacillota; class Clostridia; order Oscillospirales; family CAG-272; genus RUG11130. The sequence goes on from JAKSPW010000187.1 coordinate 1,279, forward strand.
TGGCACTGGCGCTTCGTGGGCCGTGCCGCCGCAGAGGAGATCTCTGCCTCCGGCAAGTGTCTGGAGGAGTACACGGCAGAAAAGCCTATTAAGGAATAATAATATGAAAATGACGCTGAAAAATCCGGATGAAGTCAAGATCTTCATCCTGTTCCTGCTCGACAGAGTGGGAGTGCCGCTGTCGTACTCCGACCTCGGCACGATAGTGATCCGCGACGGCGTGATCGACTATTTCGCATATTTCGAATATTTCTGCGAGCTCGTGGAGGCGGGGCACATCGCCGAGGCGGACGCCGACGGCAATCCCGTGTTCCCGGAGCCTGCCGCGCCTGACAAGGAGCTCCCCTCGGTTTCCGTCGATGGTGACGAGGTCCCCGAAAACCTCGTCGCCTCCGCGACTCTCGACGGCGCGAAGTACCCGCGTCCCTCCGGAGACGACCTCGCGAACCCCGCGAAGACCTACGTCGTCTCGGAGACGGGCAGGCTGATCGCGCGGAGCTTATCCGAAAACATCCTCATGGCCGCAGTCAGAGAAAAAAGCTACGAGTCCGCGATGAGGCACCTCTCCCTCGAAAAAATGGGCGCGGTCTGCGACCAGACCTTCGAGAGAAACGGAGATGCGTTCATTTTCCGCTGCTCCGTGAAGGACAAGGACGGCACGGCGCTCGATCTCGCGCTCCGCGCCGACACGGTGCATCAGCTCAACAGAATGCGGCTGAATTTTGACGAAAGACCGGACGTGATCATGCGCGGGATAGTCGCACTTTTAACGGGAAATGTGAACTATCTTTTTGAAGAATGAGGTTTTTTGTCGCAATTCAACAATATTTTGTCGGTTTTTTTGATATTTTTCTTGAAAAGTCGAGAATTTTTTGAAAAAAAGTATTGACTACTCTTTTTTCGGGTGGTATAATTGCCTCAAGATAATGGGTATGTATCCGCTGAATATGATCGTCGGATACGCACACGGAGCACGGTTGATTTATGACGGAACTTGAGATCCTTTCCCTGCTTGCCGACGTTAAGTCGGGAAAAAGCGACGCCTTCGAGACGCTCGCCGGAGCATACGCCCCGCTGATCGAGTCGTCCGTCTCCGCCACCGCTTCGAAGATCGCCTCCCTGAAGGGCTCGTCCGTGAAGGACGTCTCCGAGGACCTGCGTCAGGAAGCGAGGCTTGCCCTCTACAATGCCGCGCAGAAGTACGACCCCGACGGAGTCGGGAAGTACGTCACGATCGGTCTGTACGCCAAGATCTGCATCAGGAACGCCATGATCTCCGAGATCCGCCGTGAAAGTGCCGCAAGGCGCCGCCACGCGAGGGCAGAGGCCGACCTTTCCGCCGTTGCCGCGGCGAAGGACGACGCGAACCGTGCAGGGCTGCTCGAGCGGCTCGAGCAGAAGCGAAGCTCTCTGTCTCCTTTCGAGTCGAAGGTGCTCGACGGATATCTTGACGGAAAGCCCGCGCGCGAGATCGGCCGCGAGCTCGGATGCTCCGCAAAGGCGGTCAGCAACGCCATTTACCGCATCAAATCAAAGCTGCGGTAGAAATACAGTCTGCACGCCGAAAGGCTGCATATAAATGCCCGTATAGCTTAACACAGAGCGTTGGTTTCAAAGGTGACGGTGTAAGTCCGTCGAGGGCAGAATTTTTAACCTATTTTAAGCGAGGTAACAAGATGTACCAGGACAAGACACTGAAGTGCAAGGAATGCGGAAACGAATTCGTATTCACAGCCGGCGAGCAGGAATTCTATGCTGAAAAAGGATTCCAGAATGAGCCTCAGAGATGCAAGGCATGCCGCGATGCACGCAAAAATGCAAGCCGTGAGCCCCGTGAGATGTTCACGACTGTTTGCCACAAGTGCGGCGGAGAGGCTAAAGTTCCGTTCCAGCCCACCAGTGACAGACCCGTATACTGCAGCGCATGCTATGCAGAAATGAAAGAGCAGGGACAGCAGTAAGCCCCGAGCGGGATCTGAATACTCCTGATTATTTCAACCGAAAAGCCGCCCTTCCGGGCGGTTTTTTGTTTGTTGGGGAGAATACCATGCGGCGCGAGCCGCACCCCGCAGCAACAAAAAAGTCCCTTTTGTCGTATGACAAAAGGGACTTTTTTGAATGATGTTTGCCCTATCGGGCAAATGATGT
>JAKSPW010000188.1 GCA_024404435.1 Clostridia bacterium
CTTAAGGCTTAAGGCTCTCAGTGCTCAAGGCTCAATGCTCAATGCTCAAAAAAGCCGACTGCACGCAGTCGGTTTTTTTATTTTATTCAGCTACAACGAGCGTCGGCGTTTCCGTCAGGCCGTAATCGAAGAAGATGTACTCGTCCGCCGGCGCGACTCTGCCGCGCTTGAAGTAATCCCACGCGTACGGCTCGAACTCGTGCATCTCAAGATGCGGCCCGAGCAGGCTCTGGAAGCTTCCGCACACGCGGAAGACGATCTTGTTCTTTCCTGCCGTGAGGCCCTTGACGTCGAGCTTCGCGCCGCCGTCGCGTCCGACGACTCCCTGATACTCTCCGTTGACCTTTACCGAGACGGCTGTCGCGAAGTTGCCGCCGAGCTTTACCGTCGCGCGGCGCGGAGCCTTTTCAAGCTCTGCCTCGTAGACGTAGTCGACCGCGTACGGGTAGAAGCAGAGTCCCTGCTCCTTCCAGCTTCCGAGGCCGAGCGATTGCGGTGCTTCCATGACGAACTTGCCGCCCTCGTTTCTGACCGAGAAATCGCCGTGCAGGAAGATCGCCTCGACCTCGCACAGGACGTTGTATTTTCTCGCCCAGACGGTGACTGTATTCTCGCCCTCGACGAGGTAGCTTCCGATGGCGAACGTGCCGGAATCCGGATCGAACTCGTCGATGCCGAGGAACGCGGCGTCGTATCCGTTGACCCTGACGTTAACGTACTTCGGACGCTCGACGGTGACGGTTATATTCGCCGGGAGGACGCCCTTGCCGACCGTGAACGTGTAGTGGAGCTCAAAGCCCGTCGTGTTGTCGAAGGTCTTGTTCATGTCCATCCAGTCGCTGTGGAACTGGATTCCGCACCACGGGCGCGACGGACAGCGGCTCAGAGCGAGCGTTTCGTTGGATTCGATGAAGTAACGGGGCGGATATTTCTTTCCGTCGACCTCAACTGCGGGGTGGTCGAGCGTGAACGTGTTGTCCTTTTCGCGCTCTATCGACACCTCGGTCAGCGGGACCTTCTTCGTGCACTCGGGGAGAGGTTCCTCGATCGGAGCCGTGTCTCCGACGACGAACATCGCGGAGCCGCAGCGGTCGAGAGTCAGCGGGAAGGTGACGTACGCGCCGTCTTTTTCGAACTTTATACCGTGGATATCGCCCGTGAAGAGGTCCCACTCGGTGACCGTGTCGCCCGCGAGCGAGAGCTTGCAGGAGAAGGTCTCCATCGCGTGGTTGACGATGAAGTAGCACTCTTTTCCGTCGGGGAGGCGTCTTCTTATGTGCTGGACTCCCGTCGGGAACGGGACGTCGGAGGTGATCCTCTTGTCGAGCGTTTTGTCGAGGAATTCGCAGAGTCCCGCGGAGCCGTCGACGGCAAGGGCAGCCTCTCTCACGAGAGCCGTTGCCTCAAGTCCCGTCTCGCCGCTGATATACTCGCCGAAGCTCGTCTTGTCCTTGTCGGTCGTGATGATGCGCCCGCCTGCCGCCGCGAAGTCGAGCAGGATCTTCACCGTGTCGGCGCGGAGGTTTTTCATGTCCTTCGAGATCACGACGAGGTCGTAGCACTGCTCGCCGAAGCGGAACTTTTTGCCCTCGGTCTTACCGTGGCGCGAAAGCGAGAACTCGTCGCCGAGGTCGAAGTCCCAGCCACGGTCGGTCAGGTCGTTGACGACGGTGAGGAAGTCGGTCATGTCGGGATTTTTGCAGCAGTTCGCGTCCGTCGCGTGGTCGACGTTGCCCTTCTGTTCCTCGCCCGGGATCGTATAGGACGTCGTCGAGGGGTTGAGAAGCAGTATCCTCTGCTCCATCTTGCCCTGCGAGAGCATGAAGCACGCTCTGCCGATGTAGTCCGCGAACTCCGTGTACTCGTCCCACCACGGCTGGCGGTGGTCAAAGGACTGCGGGCAGTCTCTCTTGCGGCATCCCGCGAACGAGTAGAGGGAGAGGTGCTGAACGATGACGTTTATGCCGCCGACGAGCAGAAAGTCGGTGAGTCTCTTGTAGTCGTCGAGCGTGGACTGATATCCGCCCGCGCCGTACGCCTCACAGAGAGTCCTCTTCTTGGCGAACTGGTTCGCCGCGGAGCGGATCTCGTACATGAGGAACTTGTCCATGTTGTTCGGCTCGTTCTTGAGGTCGTCGCAGAGGAGCAGGTCGAGTCCCGGCCACTGGCGGTACTCGTAGGTCGTCTGCTCGGAGGGATTTATTCTTCCTCCGTGCGCGAGCGGCCACTGATGCTCGATATCGTGTCCCGTCCACGCGATGTTGTGCTCGTCGCACCACTCGGCGATGGGCTTTATGAAGTTGTCGATCCACAGCTCGTGGAGCGTCTCGTAGAAGTCGTAGCGTATCTTCTCGATCGGGCGCGGAAACTCGAGTCCCGTCACGTTGCGGAAGATCGCGGGCAGGCACGGGATGAGGTCGAGACCGGAGATCTCCTTGAATTTCGCCTCGATTATCGGTGAATACGGGAGCGTGTTTTCTCCGTCGCTGCGGACGTGCGCCTCGTCGGAGAAGGTCGCGGGGACGTACTTGCCGAAGTCCTCGCCGAAGCGTTTGTAGTATTCCTCGTGCGTGAGCTCGAGGAAGACCTCCGCCGTGCGGGGGTTCGTCACGTCGCAGTAGCCGCTCCACGGGTCGCCGGGGAGGTTCACTTTGTTGATGACCATGACGCGCCCGTCGGTGTACTCGCCCCACTTTTCGAGCGGGACGTCGGTGAGCACTTCGCCGAGGTTGAAGTTGTCGTCGGAAACTGCGGCAAAGACAAGCTCGCCGCCGAATCCGGGATCGGCCGCGGGGAGCAGACGGCATTTCACGACCGTCGCGAGGACGGATCTGTCGCGTTTGCCGACGAGTCCGCCCGCCCAGCCGGACGGCCACGCGTTTTCGTCGTACATATAGAGCTTCATGTCCTCCGCCTTCGCGGTCTCGAGCGTTTCGCCCCACGCCTTGAAGAAGTCCTCGGAGAGGTATTCGGTCGCCATGCCGTTTCTCGGATGCGCGAACGCGCCGCCGATGCCGTGCGCCTTGAAATCGCGCATCTGGCGGCTGGCTTCCTCGCCGGTCATCTCACCGTTCCACGACCAGAACGGCGCGCTTCTCCATTCGGAGGAGGGATTTTTGAATTCTTTTTTGAAGTCCATGGTGTTCTCCTTGTATGTAAGCATTGAGCATTGAGCATTGAGCATTGAGTTTTGAGCCTTAAGTCTTAAGCCTTAAGCCTTAAGCCTAATGGAGCGAAGCGAGAATTCATGACACCTGCCTCGGCAGAGTGTCAATTCATGCTACCTGCCGCAGGCAGGTAATCGATTCATGATTTTCCATCGGAAAATCAATTCATTTTCATCGTGAGATCATAGCCATGCAAAACGGCGGGAACATATCTCCGGTAGGGGTCGGCGCCCTCGACGACCCGAATG
>JAKSPW010000189.1 GCA_024404435.1 Clostridia bacterium
TCCCTCGAACTCGTGGATGAGCTTCAGCGAATGACCGATCACCGTCGTGCCGAGGTGTCCGATGTGGAACGGCTTTGAGACGTTGGGCGACGAGTAGTCGAGGACTACCGTTTTGCCCTCTCCCTCGCCCGTTGAGCCGAATTTTGCTCCGTTTTTCTCAACGTCCGCAAGGACGTCCTCGAGAGCCTTGGGCGCGATTTTGAAATTGAGATAACCGCCGACGGCGTTTATTTCCGTAAAATACTCGTCCGTCATGCCCTCGGCAAACGATGCGGCGATCTTGGGAGGTGCCATGCGGAGCTCGCGGCTCAGCTTGAAGCATGGGAACGCAAGGTCTCCCATCGTCGTGTCAGGCGGGTATTCGAGAAGCGCTGCATAGTCCGCTGCCGTCAGCCCGTCGAAATTCCAGATGCGGGACGCGGCATCTGCTATAAGAGCAGCCGCTCTGTTCTTTATTTTCTGCATTAAGTGACCTTTCTTCAGCCCTCGATCTGCATCTGAGTTCCCTTTTCCTTCGCTCTCTTTTCGTTCTGAGCGTCAAGGATCGTGTGGATCTTCTTTGCGGGGTTGAGGAGCGTTTCGATTGATTTATTCTGGTTGAGTGTGTCGATGAGGAGCGCAACGTACTTGCACATGTTGACCTCTGCGTACCATTCGCGGTCAAGAAGTCCGTCCGGATGATAAATAAGGTTGGTCGTGAAGCACTTGTCGAAAATACCGTCTGCGTATGCCTTGTCGAATACGTCAAAGCCGTTGACGAAGAGTCCGAACGTGACGAAGAAGAATATTCTCTTCGCGCCCTTGTCCTTGAGCTGCTTCGACACGTCGATGATCGAGTCGCCGGACGAGATCATGTCGTCGATGACGATGACGTCCTTGTCCTTGACGTCGCGGCCGAGGTATTCGTGGGCTTCGATCGGGTTCTTGCCGTCGATGATGACGGAGTAGTTGCGTCTCTTGTAGAACATGCCGAGCTCAAGTCCGAGCATCGACGCGTAGTACATCGTTCGGGACATCGCGCCCTCGTCGGGAGAGATGATGAACGTATCGTCGTGGTCAAGGGAAATATCGGGAATGTTTCTGACGAGCGCCTTGAGCATCTGATATGTAGGTCTGATGTTGTCAAAGCCCGTCAGCGGGATCGCGTTCTGAACTCTCGGGTCGTGTGCGTCAAAGGTGACGATGTTGCTGACGCCCATGTTCACGAGCTCCTGAAGTGCCAGAGCGCAGTCGAGAGACTCGCGGGAGCTTCTCTTGTGCTGTCTGCCCTCGTAAAGCATCGGCATGATGACCGTGATACGGTTTGCCTTACCGCTGATGGCGGCGATGGTGCGCTTGAGGTCCTGATAATGATCGTCGGGGCTCATCGGTACTTCTTTACCGAACATCTTGTACGTCACGCCGTGGTTGAAGCAGTCCGAGATGATGTAAACGTCACGGCCTCTCATCGTGGTGTGAAGAAGTCCCTTTGCCTCTCCCGATCCGAATCTCGGGCACTCCGCGTTAATGACGAAGGATTCGTCGCTGTCGTGGCTTCTCCATTCCTTGAGGTAGTAGTCGACCTGGCTGACAAACTGACTGCAGCCTCTCATTCCGATCACGCTGAGATCCCCGTAAATGCTGTCTCTCATTTTGATATTCCCTTTCCTTTTTACTAATCTATATTATACCATAACTTTGTATAATTGTCCAAAAGTTTTTGAAGAGCACAAGGAACTTTTTTCAAAAAGTTCCTCGGATATAATAAAATCCACTAAAAGAACCGAGGGTGCGGCCCCCGGTTCGATTTTTACAGATTGACTCCGCGAAGGATCCTCTTTTCTGCCTCTGCGCACCACAGTCCGCCGTTAGCGGAGCAGATAGCGGCAAGATCGGCAAAGAGGTCGCCGAGCTCCGTACCCTTATTCTCCTCTGCCTTTGCGGCAAAGTCCTCGATAGCCGTCATCGGCATCGAGATATGCGTGTAGACGAGCTTCTTCGCGCCCTTGATCGTAGGAAGAGCGAGAGTCGTCGCAGCGCAGGAATCGAGACCGCCGACGTGAGTGATCATTCCCGACGGGTCGAGCTGCTTCTTCTCCATCATGGAGATGACTTCCTTCATGTCCTCGGTGTTTCCGCCGGAGGTGCCGACGATATGGGTAGAGCCGTAGTGCACATTGTAGAAATTGAACATTGCCGAGAATTCGGGATTCGTCGGGCCTGCAAAGAAATTGAGACAGCCGTCGCGTGCGAGTATCGCGTCGCCCGTTTCGACAACGCTCTTAACCGGAGCGTATACGAATACGTCGTTGAAGCCCGCGCCGTCCTTCGTCAGCGAACGGAGATATCCGTTTGCATCCTCGACGCTTGCCGTGTTGACGTACATGAGCTTAACGCCCATTTTTTCAGCCTCTTCGACAGTCACGATCTCAGCGGCTCTCTTGAGTCTTGCGTCGTCGATGTCTGTCACGACGAGGAGAGACGGACGTCTGTCGCAGTGAACGGCGTAGTCAACGGCACCGAGTCCCATCGGACCCGCACCTGCGAGGATAGCGGCACAGCCGCCCTCGGTGATGCCCATTTCGTGGACGTAAGTTCCCTGCTTTACGTGATAGTTTGCGTGATAACCGCCGACGATGCAGCTCATCGGCTCTGTGAGGCTTCCGTAGAAGTACGCGTCGCCGTCATATGACAGGAGGCATCCGCACTCCATTACCTCGTTCGGCATGATGACGTACTCCGACGCGCCGCCGCAGTACTTATACGAATATCCCGGTGCGGCGAGCGAGCCCTTGTAGTTGAGGGCAGGCTGGATGACGAACTTGTCGCCCACCTTGGACTGTCCCTGCCACATGGCGCCGACCTCTACGATCTTGCCGCAGAACTCGTGGCCGATGATAACGGGGTTGTTCTCAACGTCATCGGGTACTCTCTTGTGTGCAGAGCCCTGGGATGCTGCCTTGTACGACGACATGCAGATGCTGTCGGACACGACGCAGGCGAGTATCTCGTCGTCCTTTATCTGAGGAAGCTCCATTTCTTCCGTACGAAGATCCATTTTTCCGTAAAGTCTGACTGCCTTGGTTTTCATGATATTTCCGCACCTTTCTGTGTTTTTGTTAAACATTTTTCTGATCCTGTCGGCATTTTCGCCGGCGTGCCCGTTTTCCGTCGGCACGAGCGAGACGATAACGCCGTTCTCAGTCTCCGCTTCAAATGCGTCGCTCTCGCGCGCACCCTTCGGAAGAAGCTCCGAGGAGCAGCGGAAGACCGCGCCGTTTTCGTCCGTGAGGACGGCTATGCCTTCGTCGACCTCGTCGAGTATCAGGCGTTTCATCTTCTCGGTTCGGTGAAGCCGATCCTGCGGCGCACCTTAGACATCGTTCTCGCGGCGCTTCTCGCGGCCTCGGCGGCACCTTCCGCCATGACGT
>JAKSPW010000019.1 GCA_024404435.1 Clostridia bacterium
GCATTTCACACGCCGCAGGCGTATTTCACATCCGCAGGATATTTCACAAATCCCGCAAGGGATTTATTTCGTTTTCGGCGCATGGGCAGTTGCTTCAAAAAACATCCTTATGGGCACGCGCCGAAATCGGCAGGTGTTCTGTTTTGTGCTGTTTCAGCCGTCAAGCTCCGCGCTGAACGGCACGTAGGTCACCGAGAGCTTTTCAAGCGCCTGCTCGGCTTTCTCAAGCGTATCGCAGGTGATCCTTATGACCATGCCGTCGACGGCGACCTCGATCGTCGGATAGGTGAAAAGAATCCTTTCACTGCGCCCGTCGACCGTCACGAGAGCCTTGACGCTTCTGCCCATCACCGTGTACTCCTTCTCATACACTTCGGCGCTGTCGAGCATGAACGGATCAACGTATACCGCTTCGTAGGAATAGGGACTCTGGTAGATATTGTGATTTCTTTCGTGCATATCCTTCCAGTCGCCGTACTCGTCTACGTTGACGCTTCTCTGATGCAGCTCGTGGATGAGCCATGCGGTGCCGTTCTCATTGAGCCTCGATTCGAGAGCCTTGTCGTAGTACGTGATCTCGACGATATTCGCCCCGTCGATCCCGAACGAGAGCGACGGCCTGTTCAGATATCCGTACGGCTTGAACAGCAGGTAGTCGTTTTCGAAATCCACTCCGCCGTTGACGCACGGATAGGGGATACCCTCGGAAAGGAGCCTGCGGCAGAACTCGGATGCTATGCCGTTCTTCAGCTCGTCTGCCGAGAAGTAGTCAAATCCGAGCCTGTCCTCGAGTATCTGATCTTCAATTGTAAACCCTTCTCTAATGTACGTCGTGAAACGCTCCATTGACGTGAGAAGCTCATACGGAGAACTGAAAGTCTCCTTGACACCGAGCCATTCTCCGCCGATGACGTCTTCCTGAGACCCGTAACCGCCGCCGCCGACACCGCTCACCTTGTTCTCTTTCAGATATCTGAGCATCTTCGAGAAAATCTCGGCAGCGTGAGCGCGCCGTGTCGGCTCGTCGGGCCTGAACGAGCCATCGGGATATCCGCCGATAAGTCCGGATGCGGAGAATCTTCCGACGGACTCTGCCGCCCATCCCGACACCTTGTCTGCGTCGGTGAACGCGGGGGAGATCGCTTCACCGAGGTCCTTGCCCGCGTAAGCGAAATATCTGTCGAGCATCGTGCAGAAAGCTTCACGGGTGAGCATTCCGTCGGGAGCGAATTTTCCGTCGCCCACGCCGCCGACGATGCCCTTGTCCTTTGCCCATGCAACGGCGTCGCAGTACCAGCTTCCCTCGGCGACGTCATCGAACGGAGACGCTTCACACTTCGGTATTTCCTCTCCGCTCATCCTTGCGAGCACGGTCGCGAGCTCGCTTCTTTTCATTTCCGCATTCGGGCGGAAGAGGCCGAAGCTTCCGAACATCAGCCCCGCACGGTCTGCGGTGTAAACGGCATTTTCATACCATGCGCCGCTCTTGACGTCGAGAAATCCGGCGGAGCCGCTGACCGATATCGCGGACGCAGGCACGAAAGTGAGTGTGCCGAGACAGAATATCAGTGATAAAACGAGTGATATTGTTTTTTTCATTTTTTTGCTCCTTTCAGCCAACGTCGCAGACGATGCCGACGAACAGAGGCAGGTCTCCCGCACCGCGTATGACGAAGATGAACGGTCTGTCGAGCGTCATCCTGAAATATTCTAACGGAATGCATGACGTGGCCTCATAAATGATCGTGAAAGCGGCTGCCTCACAGCCGTCCTCGTCTACCGTGACGCGGGCTGCGTGAGAGACGCCCGACACGTACGGAGAATCCGCGCCGGGGGAAACGGGAGTAAAGTCGGCGACTCCGCGAACGAAGGCGTCTTTCACTCCGAGTTCTTCAAGCATCGGCTTGAGGTCGAGGCTCGAGTCGACGTCGAACTTCGGAAGGGAAAGGGTGATCTCGTCGGCTTTGACGGCGAGGCTTTCGCCTCCGCGCACGATGAAGTCGAGCGCAGATTCGTCTCTCAGGAGATCATCGGGAGTCTTTCCCTCGTCGGGGAGTATGAACGTCATTTTGTATTCGTTGTTTCTGAAGTATTTATCTTCCGCGATGAAGCCGTCGCCGATGTACGCCGTGTCACCGCCGCCGTTCATGAAGTCACACCTCTCGTCGGTCTTGCCGTGAAAGACGCTTTTCTTCGTGGCGCCGCTCCAGAATTTGCCGTCCCAACCGGCTTTGAAGTGTATTGCGGATACGAGGGCAAGTGCGGTCTCGGAATCGAACTTTTCTTTTCCCGCATGCTCTTCGAGCAGACCGCCCGTCTGGTCGTTCAACCAGTCCTGAAGCATCTTGTCGTATTCGGGAGAGCCCATTTCGCCGACGAAGGTCGACGCGAAATAGTTTTCCGCGAGCGTTTTGACGAGCGACTCGTTGTAGTTCATGTCATGCCTGAGCCACAGGGAGTTGGCGAGCAGTGAGCGCGTGACGCCGTCGTCCGTGTACGCCGCCTTCCAGACTGCGTTTGCAGAGGAGCGCACGGAGTCCGTGTCCGCCTCCCCGAGAAGTGCGAGGAGCTGATCCTTCGTTTCGCCCGCGGCACACTCCGAGAGCATGCTGAGCGCGAGGTAGACGTTTGTCGGCGAGAAAACGACGTTGCCGTCCCGGCCCGTCATGAACTCACTGACGGTCTTTCTGAAAAATTCCGTCGTGCCGTCAGACAGAGTGCCGAGATTCTTTTCTTTTTCCGCCGTTGTTTCTCCCCACTTCTGCAGCGTGTTGAGGTAACCGTCATACGTCATCGTGTCGGGCACGGGAAATTTTTCCGTTTCGGGGTAATCGGCCGCAGCCGCAGCGAACGGAGAAAAGTGATGAACGGGTTCGGGCGGCACGTCACTCACGGAGCCGCTCCTGCCGCCGCCGACGAAGACGGCGGTCACGGTCACGGCGCAGACGAGCATCGCCGCGACGGCGGAATACACGATCTTTCTGTTCTTTTTCCTCTGCGGCTTGTAATTTTCCGCGTCGGCGAGGTATTTGTCACCGATGCCGCTTATCGCACCGTAGAGCTTTTCGCTGTTTTTACTCACAGTAATATACCGTTCCTTTCGAGATATTTTCCGAGATTTTTTCTCAGCCTGAAGAGCCGTCCCGCCATCTGGGACGCGTTCATCCCGAAGCGGGCGGCAAGCTCCTTCACGGAGTCGCCGTACCAGTAGCGGCGCACGAAGATGGCCGCGTCCTCGGTACGGAGCCCGTCGAGCCATTTTTCGATAGACTCTGAGGTGAAAGCCGCTTCTGCGAGATCCTCGACTCCGTCGCGGGACGGGATCGCGTCCTCGAGCTCGGAGAGCAGGAGCTCCTCCGCGCCGCCTCTTGAGGCGGACGTTTTCTGCCTGAATCTTCCGACGGCGATGTTCCGTGCGATCCTTGCGGTATATCCCGCAAAGTGAACGGGGCGTTCCGGCGGTATTTTCTGCCAGAGCGCGTGGAGAGTGTCGCTTTCGACCTCCTCCGCGTCCTCGCGGTCGCCGAGAACGTTCATCGCGACGCGCCTGCTCAGAGCACCGTACTTTGAGGCGGTCTCACTCAGCGCCGCCTCGTCGCGTGCGAAAAACAGATCGGTTATCTCACGGTCATCCATCGGTCGGCTTCCTCCTTGTATGAAAAATCAAAGGCCTTTACCTATACAGTCGCAAAAAAAACGGAAATATTCGCATGAAACGATATTTTTTTGTTTTTTTACAAATTACGCATCAGGCGTTTCCGCCTGATGCGCATTGTTGAGCATTGAGAGCCTTAAGCCTTAAGCTTTTATAATGTACATTTCCGCGCCGCGGAAATGTTCCGATTATTCTGAAAACTTAAAACTTAAAACTGAAAACTATTTGATCCCTGCCGCGGATCTGACCGCGTCGTCGTAGAGCTTCAGGATCTCTTCCTTCTTATCGGGAGTCATCGGGCGGAAGTTCTCCGCGTCGAACGGGAGCTCGCGCCTTTCGGCGGCGGCGTGCACCATGTCGCAGACAGTCTTCGAGAACTCGTCTTTTCCCTCCGAAAATCTTTCATATATATCAATGAGGTCACGCGGCAGAACGGAAACGTCTGCCTTATAAGCCTTTTCCGGCTCGACGTCGTGCCACTTGTAGCCCTCGCCTCTCATATCGATCAGCACGTCGTTTACGTCGTTGAGGATCGACGCGGGCACGGTCGTGCCTCTGATCTTGATGCCGTTGACGAAGAGAACGGGCTCGTGATCCCCGTTTGCGACGCGGAAGTTTATTTCCCCGCCCGCGTAGTTCACCGTCTGGTGCTGAACGTATTCGGTGATGTCCTTCGGGATATTGACGCGCACCGTCAGTCCGACGGCCGTGGGGATATATGAAAGCAGTCCGCGCCCGAGGCAGGTCGCCGTCGCGAAATTGTCGATCATCACGCCGACGGGACGGCCGATCTTCTCGTGACCGTCATCCGCTCCGTTTTCCTCCTGCCACGGATTGCAGGTGTTGTGTCCCCACTGCGACATCGGCTGATCCTGACGGTAATCCGCCGCCCATTTCATGTAGTAATCCGCCGCACGGAAAGCATCGTCAGCCGCGCCCGCTTCGAGATAGGCGATGATGGCACGTCCCTCGACGGTCGACCAGCATCCGCCGTCCACCCAGTTGCCGGGCTTGTGGATATAAGAAGTGCGCAGGTCGTCGAGATCGAGATATCTGAACAGCGAGTCGTCGAGAGACGGATAATTGTTGCAGAGGATGCCCGCGGGACGGATGCCCTCGACCGAGGCGATCTTATTGTAGATCGTCTTCACGGTCTCCTCATCCACCATCGAGTGCGCGATCGCGTCCACGTTGCAGACAGCCTCGAGGTATCCGTGCTTTTCGGCGCCGTATACTCCGTGGAGAGTGCCGTCGGGATCCATGCTCTTGGCAAGGTAGCCTTCCTCCGTCAGAAGCTGGGGAAGGGCAGCGTACGTTCTCTCGTATTTTTCAAGGCATCTGTCTCTGAGCTTTCTGTCCCCTCCGAGCTCGGAGACCTCGGCGAGCTTTTTCATCGCCGCGCCGTAGGTGACTGCGAGTCCCGTGAGATATGCTTTTCCGGGAGTTTTCGTCTTCTCGTCGAACGAGCCGCCGTAGCTCGGCGCGAGCAGATTTGCCGATGCGCCGACGAGGAAAAGCCCGTTTTCGGCTCTCGTTTTCTCGATATGATCCGCCGCGCGGAGCAGGAGATCGATATATTTTTCTATTTCCGTCAGGTCTCTGTTGAAGAGAAGCAGGTCGCATTCAAGAAGGATGCCGCAGGCGGTGGCTTCATAGAACCAGTCGTACAGCTCGAAGGGGCCGTCGCCCTGCTTGTAGACGATGCCGCCGTCGATCACGCAGTCGCCGAGCGCGCCGTCGGGCGCGCACAGATGGCGGCAGGCGAGCCCATTCGGCACTCCGTCGTCGGCACCGATCCGCTTTCCGTCGCCGAGCCTGTCCCAGAACAGGTCGAGCGAGTTCTGGAGCACGCGCCTCCATTTTTTCGAGAGGAAGGGCATGGCTCCGTACGCGAAGCCGTAGCTGTTCTGCATCCAGAAGCCATTCCCCCAGATAAATCCTTCCTTAAAAGTCTCCGTTTCCGGATTATAAAGCATCTGCAGATAAGGCAGGCGAGATGTCGGGTGAAGCATCGAAAAGCTGTCGTCGATGAGCTTCAGCCAATCGTTTCTGCCCGCGCCTCCCGCGTAAATTCCGTTGTAAGTCGTCTCCGTCACGTCGGTTTCCATCCTTTTTTGAGGTTTTTCACGTATTCCTTCGGGGTACATCCCGTGATTTTTCTGAATGACTTGTAGAAGCCGGAGCTGCTCGTGAATCCGCTCGCGTAAGCGGCGTCGAGGATGTTGCAGTCCGTCTCCGTCAGAAGTCTGACCGTGTTGTCGACACGACATTTGAGGATAAAGTCGTTCACGCTCATCCCCGTGTATTTGCGGAAAATCTTGTAGAAGTGGCTGCGGCTCATGTGTGCGCTCGCGGCAAGCTCCGAGACGCTGATCTCGCCCGAGATCTGCGTGCGGATGAGGTTGAGCACGTAGACGATTGCAAACGAGTGGTCTCCCGCCGCGGGCACGCTCCTCGCGGGTGCGCCGCACAGCTCGAACGAAAAGACGGAGTCGTTGTCAGCCGATTTGTCGTACGGCTCGATCCTTTCCGTGCCGAATCCGACGCCGAACGCGCGGCAGACGGACATGAGAGCACAGGTGAGGAGCCCGCGCACCATGTTCGCACTCGAACTGTCGGCGAGCTTCATCTCGTCCTTGACGCGTCCGAGATATTCTCTGATGGCGGAGTTGTACGGAGAGCCTCTGCGCAGGACGGTGTTCTCGACCGTCGATTCCGTCATGAAAAGCTCCGTGCAGGCGGAGTTGTTCAGAAAATCGGGCGTGAATTCGTATATGTCGAGGACGATGTTTCCGCCCTCGGGATAGTTCTCGAAATGTCTGACCGTTCCGGGACGCAGGATCACGACGTCCCCGGGGGAAATGTGTATCGTCGTCTGACCGAGGCACCAGTCTGCCTCCTCCGCGGAGACCACCGCGATCTTCATCCGCGGATAAACGTAATTTCCCGTCCCGCCCGTGTCGTCGATAAATTCAAGGTCGTTGTACCTGAACAGTATCTCGCCCCTCGGATTTGTGATGCAGTAACTGTCGGTATGCTCCGGTAGCGTATTCTGCTTCATGAGTCTCCTTTCCGCCGCTTTGCGGCACCGGTAAACACGTAACTGATTATATTATATCAAAAGTCCGGAATATTGCAAGATTTAATTCAAAAATAGATAAAAGAAAAACAAAAGTAGAGGCAAGTTCGGGTCAATAATTGTAAAATATACGATGAAGTAATATGAAGTGACGGGATGCTTCCGCATTTTCCGTCAGAAAAAAAGGGAGAAATACTATGAGTTTTATCACTGAAGCTCCGAAGCAGGTGCCCGTAATATACGAGGCTGACGTCTGCGTCGTCGGCGGCTCCTGCACGGGAGTTTTTGCGGCAGTAAGAGCAGCGCGTCTCGGCGCGAAGGTCGTTATCGTCGAGCAGCAGAACAGCTTCGGCGGCGTTGCCACGAACGGTCTTGTCAGCGTATGGCACAGCTTTAAAGATACGGAAAGAAAGAAGCAGATCATTTCGGGACTTTCGGAAGAGGTCCTCGACCGTCTTCCCCAGTTCGACAGCATGGTGGCTTTCAGCGATTCTCACTTCTTCAACCCCGTCGAGCTGAAATGCGAGCTCGACGCCATAGTCAAAGAAGCGAACATAAAGGTCTATTTCCACACCTTCTACTCCGGCCTCGTGTCGGACGGCGACAAAATCGAGGCGATCTTCGTCGATAACAAGGACGGACGCGGCGCGATCAAGGCCAAGTTCTTCATCGACGCGACGGGCGACGGCGACCTCTGCCGCGACCTTCAGATCGAGAGATTCGAGAACGAATTCAGACAGCCGCCGTCATACGTCTTCCTGATGCAGGGCTCCGACGAGGCCGCATCTCTCCAGTGGTTCAACAAGGACGGCTCGGATATCGTCAGCCACATGCTCAACAGCTTCTCCGACGAGTTCGAGGTCGAGAAGGACTGGGGCTGGTCGACCTTCGTCCCGGGCGTAAAGGGCGCGAAGATGAGAGCGAACACGCACGTCTTCAACGTCAACTGCGGCAAAGCGGATGACCTCACGTTCGCCGAGATGAACGGCAGAGAAAAAATGCGCAAGGTAGTCCGTATGATGAGAAAATACGGCGACCACGACCAGAACTACACGGCTCTCTCCGACTGCTCGTACATCGGCATCAGAGACAGCTTCCACTATAAGACCGGCTGGCAGGCAGACGGAATGTCTCTCCTTCTCGGCGAGCATTACGACGACTGCATCATGGGCGGCACTTATAACGTCGGCATGCACCACACCGCAGACGGCATCACGTTCATGTACTTCGACGGAACGTACAGAACGGAGGACACGGACGGCAACTGTACGACCGGCAACTGGTGGAAAGAGAGGGGACTCCCGCTCGACAGAAAAGTCCCGACGTTCTACGAGCTCCCGTTCCGCTGCCTCGTCGGTGAGAAGTACACGAACATCATCGCCGCAGGCCGCATGATCAACGCGGACGAAGTCGCGTTCGGCGCGCTCAGAGTCATGATCAACCTTAACCAGATCGGTGAGGCTGCCGGTGTCGGCGCTTACCTCGCCGTCAACGGAAACAAGAAGATCCAGGACGTAGACGGTGCGGAAGTCGCACGTCTGCTCTCCAAGGGCGGTTCCGCAAACCTCGACTGAAAAAAATACGAGCCGGGCTCCGATGAGTCCGGCTCATTTTTTGTGATTTTCGCCTTGAAAAATCAAGAGTTTTATTATATAATAGCAATATCAAAATGCCAAGCGGCAATAAGAAAGGAAAAATTATGAGCAGAAAGATAATAGCTCTGCTTCTTGTCCTCGTCATGATCGTCCCGATGATCGCCTCCTGCGGCGGTGAAGAGAAGGATAAAAACGAGGAAACGAAAAGCACCGGCACAGACGTTGCCGAAACGGTCGAAAACGAATTCGCCGAGATCGACGGATACGTCGAAGACCTCGTATCCCAGAGCGGTACCTACGGCGGAGAGACGTTCACGATGCTCCTGAATCAGGCTGACTGGCCGGAGGAAGAGGAGATCACCGGAAACCTTCTCGACGACGCGCTCTACAACCGTATCCGCGACATCGAAGAGTACTTCGAGGTGGACATGGTCCCGTACAAGACTGACGGCACCGGATACGAAACGTCCGGCGCACAGATGGCTGACCTCGTCTTCCAGGACACGATGGCGGGCAGCATGTCCTACGACCTCGTACACGCCAACCTCATGACCTGCGGTCAGGTCATGCTCAACACCGGCTCTATCAGATACGTCGAGGAGATGGATCCCCTCGATTTCTCGAACAAATGGTGGCTCAACGACCTCGAGGATCAGTTCTCGATCGGCGGGCATCTCTACTTCCTCACCGGCGAGATAGTTTCCAACAACTTTACGGACCCGGCGTGCATAATCTTCAACAAGAAGATCGCCGAGAACTACGGCCTGCCGAATCTGTACGACATCGCAAACGCGGGCGATTGGACGTTTGATAAAATGGTGGAAGTTTCGAGCGTCATCACTCCCGGCTCCGGCACGTACAGCCTCATCACGGGCGGCGCATCGGGCGGACTCTGCTTCTACATCGGCGCAGGCTATAAGATCGCCGAGACGGACGAGGAAGGCAATCCCACGATCGCGCCTACTCTGACGGGAGAACAGGTAGACTTCATCGACAAGCTCGCATCCGTGATCGGCGACAATACCGTCACGGTGACCGATATGAACGAGCTCTCTTATTCCGGAACCAATGCACAATTTGAGGCAATGGACGACGACGTTTCCCTCTTCCTTTCATCGGGAATCGGCGCGGCAGCATCCCTCAGAGCCTACGACATCGACTTCGGCATCCTGCCTATCCCGAAGGGCACCGCTTCGCAGGACAAGTACATCAGCCTTTCCTCCGCATGGACGGTCGCAGGTGTATTCTTCCCGAAGCTTCTCAAAAACGAGGAGATGACCTCCACCATTACCGAGGCCATGGCGGCTCTCAGCGACAAGTATCTGCGCCCCGCGTTCTATGAGAAGGCCCTCAAGGGCAGAAGCACTAACGACGTCGAATCGAGACGCATGCTCGACCTCATCTACGCCGCAAAGAGGATCGACCTCGCCGACACTTATCAGTGGGGCGAAGTAGTCAAGGTCATCAACGAAGCATGCATGGGAGAGAAGGACGAAGTTGTGTCGACCTACAACGGCTCGGCCAAGTTCGCGAACACGCAGATCAAACGCCTCCTCAAGCAGATTGAAAAGCAGAACTGACACCCTATCGGTTTCTCCGCGCACCGCGCGGAGAAACCTTTTTTTATTTTGACTTGAAAAAATGCGGCAATTATATTATAATAGTATTATCGAAAATATGCCGTGCGCGGTAAAACCGTGCGGCGGAAAGAAAGGATTTTATCATGAGCAAAAAAATCATGGCGCTGCTTCTCGTCCTCGTCATGGTCATCCCGATGATCGTTTCCTGCGGAAGCGACGACAAAGGGACGGACGAAACGAATGCGGGAACGCAGAGCGCAACGAAACCCGTCGAGACCAACGAATTCACCGAAATGGAAAATTACGTTGCAGAGCTTTCGGCGAACAACAAGTTCGGCGGCGCGACGTTCAACATCATCGGCTCCGGCGGAAGCATCTACCCCGAGGTCGAGGAAGTAACCGGCGTACTCGAGGACGACGCGCTTTACAACCGTGTCCGCTCGCTCGAGGAAAACTTTGAGATCGACATCACGTTCCGCGAATCTCTCGGAACGGACGGCTACGACAATACGGGTGCTGAGACTGCCGACATGGTACGTCAGGACGTAATGGCGAACAGCGAAGGCTCGTACGACCTCGCTGAGGGCCACCTCACGACCTGCGGTCAGGTAATGCTCGGCGGCAGACTCATTCTCCCCGTTGACGATCTCGACTACGTCGATCTCTCGAGAGAATGGTGGCTCAACGACCTCGAAGAGGTCTACGGCATCGGCGGCAGAACTTACTTCCTTACGGGTAAGATCAACCCCGATCATTACACGAACGCTTCGTGCATGCTCTTCAACAAGGAAGTAGCGACGAACTACGGCATCGACAATCTGTACGAGCTTGTTGACGCGGACGAGTGGACCTTCGACAAGATGGTCGAGACCGCTTCCGTCATCACTGCCGGCGGTGAAGTCAGACGCTACCTCATCGGTGCGACGACTTCTCTGTACTTCGGCGCGGGCTTCAAGCTCAGCGAGCGCGACGAGAACGGTGACCCGTATCTTCCGTCGGCACTTTCGTCCGACGCCGTCGACTACATCGACAAGATGGCGGCTGTCTTCAGCGACGACTCGACCGTTTTCAACGTAAAGAACAACACGGCGACACCGTCCAAGGAAGGCGAGTTCTACGACAGACAGGAGTTCGAGGACGGACATTTCCTCTATTGGTTTGACAACGTCGGCCGCGCGATCGACCTCCGTCAGAACGACTATGAGGCCGAGTTCGGCATCCTCCCGATCCCGAAGAAGGACACGGCACAGAAGGATTATATCAGCTATACCGAAGGCAGAGCGGTTTACATCCCGACGAACGTCAAGAACAAGGCCATGACGGACGTAGTCACCGAGGCTATGGCAGCCCTCTCGATCGAGTACCTCGAGCCCGCTTACTACGAAAAGGCTCTGAAGGGCAAAGTCGAGAAATGAAGGGCAGAAGCACGTACGACATCGACTCCAGACGCGTCCTTGACACGCTTTACAACTCCAAGATCGTTGACCTTGCCTGCACTTACGGCTGGGGCGATCTCGATAAGACCATCGGTCAGGCCTGCGTCGGCGACATCGACGGATACGTTTCCGCATACAACGCTTCCGTGAAGCTCGGCAACAGAAACATCCAGACGCTTCTCAAGACTCTTGCAAAGAACTGAATATAATAGGTAAGCCGCCCGAAAGGGCGGCTTTCTTTTTGATAAAAAATCCGTAAAACTTGAATAAAGCGCGGTTTTATGGTATCATATCCGTAATGAAACAAACGCGGAGAAAGGAATGTCTGCAACATGGAAAAAACAGTGGATCTTTCGCTTTTCAGAGGCGAAGACGACCTCGAAAGCTTCAGACGCGCGCTCGAAGAGGCAAAAAAAGAAGAGGGAAGCACGCTCGTCGTGCCGCACGGGACGTATTATTTCTCGACGCCGCTCGCAAGAGAGGCGCAGGAGCACGTCATGAACGGCGACTTCGGCGCAAACCCCGAGCCCGTGATGTTTTCTCCCGATTACGTCTACGACGTCGGGCTTGATTTCACGGGACACCGCGGAACGACGGTGACGGCACCCGACGGAGCGAAGATCATGATCGACGGCTTCATGGAGCCCGTGTCGGTCAGAGACTGCGAGGGAGTCACGCTCGACGGCTTCACCTTCGATCACGTGAGAAAGCCGTACAGTAAGGCAAGGCTGACATATAGATCAAAGGACGGGGAAGGACTTCACTACGACGCGGAGTTCGACCTGCCGGTGGGGGCCGCTGCGCCGAAGATGCGCCGCGCCGTATACGTCGCGGCGGCGGGAAGATTCGATCCGTATCAGTGGGTCGATCCCGAGAAGCTCGTCTTCACCGACGAGTATCACGCGACCTGCGTGACGAGCGAGCCGGAGGCGGGCCTCGATCCCGCGGGCGAGCGCGAGCTGTACGTCTGGCACACCTTCCATTCCCGTCCCGTCATCCTCATCGAGCGGGCGAAGAACACGACGGTGAAAAACGTGACGATCCACTCCGCGCCCGGCATGGGCATCACCGCGATGCACGCCGAAAACGTCACCGTCCGGAGGCTCCGTGTCGTGCCCGAAGCGGGAGAACACGTCTCGACGAACACCGACGCGACGCATTTCGCCTCCTGCCGCGGGAAACTGCGTCTCGACGGCTGTGAGTTCATGGGGCAGGGAGACGACTCGATAAACGTGCACACGTATTACTATACTCCCGAAAAACTCTCGCCTCGCCGCATGATACTCCGCTGCGAAGCGCCGACGGGAACGCACACGCAATCGGTCGACCGTCCCAAGGTCGGCGACACGCTCGAGCTTGTCTGTGAAAAGTCGCTCGTTCCGGTCCCGACGGAAAAATATACCGTGACGGCGGTGGAGGTCGACATCAAAAACCGTTATGCAATTGTCGAAATTGATTCGGATCTGCCCGAAAGCCTCGACGGGTATCTCGTGTGCGATCCGGACGAAGTCCCCGAAACAGAGTTCAGGAACTGCACTCTTACGAACCATTACGCGAGAGGGATACTCCTCAAGTGCCGTTCGGCAGTTGTCGAAAATTGTACCGTAAGGGATGTTTACATCAACGCCGTGAAGATCGCCGCGGAGGCGGGCTGGTAAGAAGGCATCAACGCCGCGTGCGTCACGGTGCGC
>JAKSPW010000190.1 GCA_024404435.1 Clostridia bacterium
GCTGCGGCAACGGGGGATTCGGCGAGAGCAGCAGGCGCGGCGCGGATTCTAAAAGTCAGGTGCCCGCCGACATCGAGTCGCAGGTCACGAAGATCATCCATCAGATCGGCGTCCCCGCGCACATCAAGGGCTATCAGTATCTGCGCACGGCGATCCTCATGACCATCGACGACAGCAATATCATAAACTCCGTCACCAAGGTGCTCTACCCCACCGTCGCGAAGCAGTACGAGACGACCACCTCGCGTGTCGAGCGCGCGATCCGCCACGCCATCGAGGTCGCGTGGGACAGAGGCGACGTGGACACACTGAACTCGTATTTCGGCTACACGATACAGAACAACCGCGGAAAGCCCACGAATTCGGAGTTCATCGCGATGATCGCCGACAACCTCAGGCTGAAGTATAAGATAAGATGACCTTGACAAATCGGTCGAAAACTGTTAAAATATCTTTCGTAAATCTACGAAAGAAGGACATATCATGGTACAGATCGAAATGCAGGACGGCGGCATCATCAAGCTCGAGCTCGACGCCGCAGCCGCTCCCGAAACAGTCGCAAACTTTGAGTCTCTCGTAAAAGAAGGCTTTTACGACGGACTTATCTTTCACCGCGTAATAGAGAACTTCATGATCCAGGGCGGTGACCCCACGGGCACCGGCATGGGCGGCTCGAAGAAGAACATCAAGGGCGAGTTCGCAGCCAACGGCCACGTCAACCCCATCTCCCATAAGAGAGGCGTCATCTCCATGGCGCGCGCAATGAATCCTAACTCCGCGTCTTCTCAGTTCTTTATCGTTCACGCCGACTCCACCTACCTCGACGGTCAGTACGCCGCTTTCGGCCACGTCACCGAGGGTATGGACGTCGTCGACCGCATCGCCTCCGTCAAGACGGACCGCATGGATCGCCCGTATGAAGATCAGGTGATCAAAACGATAAAAATCATCTAAAAGAAAAACACGCCTTACGGCGTGTTTTTTCATAGGTATCAGCCATCAACGTGTCTGTTGGCACCGGCTGCGGTCGACTCATCAAAATAATCATCATAGAAGATGAAGTGAGAGCCGATCTCGATGCCCATATCCCTGAGGTACTGCAGATACTGCTCGGTCGCCGGGTAGAACGTATTTCCCTGACCGAGATCGTCCGCAAGATTCGTGTATCCGCGCAGCTGATAACCGTGCGCGGTATCAACGATATAGGTGTTGTTTCTGTAAATGTTGCCCTTTGCGTGATCGCCGAACGCAAGATTGCAGTCGTTGACGGACACGCTTGAGGAGAGCAGGCAGACGTTGTTTTCAACGACGAAGTTTTCGATCGGGTACGGATTTTCCGTGCGCGACCAGCTTCCCCAGACGAACGTTCCCTTGCGCTCCTGCTCCGGAGTCTGAGAGCCGAGTCCGAGTCCGGCGTATCTGATCATATTTCCCGAAATGAACGTGTTGAAGAAGCCCGTGTCCCCGCCGTTTCCGGTGAAGAGTTCAAAGGTCATGTTGCAGTATTCGAGAACGTTGTCTCTGAAATACGCGTTTCTCATCGCGGACGGTCCGCCCGCCTGCGTGGTGATGCCCGCGTCGTATGCCTGATAGATGTGGCAGTCGGAAACGTTGAAGCGCTCGCACGGTCCCCAGTTCTGTATTGCGTTGCCGTAGCGCACCGTTCCTTCATATTCCTGAAGTGAGCCGCCCGTCCAGAGGATGTCGCATCCCGTGATGCTGACGTCCGTCGCCGAGCTGATACCGACCGTGCAGCCGCCGGAATGACGCAGGGAGAGATTGTGAATTCTCGTCATGATCCCGGTCGTGTTTTCCTCGATCCCGAGTGCGCCCTCGCGCATCGCGATCACGATGTTATCGAAATATTCTCCCGGATTTCCCTTGTCGAAGTAGAGATAGAGCGCGCCGTCATCGTAGTCCTGAATATACTCGAGGTTATGCTGCAGCACCGATGCATCGCGGCAGAGGCGCTCCGGGCAGTCGTAATACTCGAATCCCGTAGAGACTATGCCGTTATCGACCGTGCGGAGCTCCGTGTTGAACGTGTTCTTGGGATCGGTCGTCAGGACCTTTACGCCCCAGCCGTCGGTGCCGTCCTTCGTGAAGGCGACGTTTCCGACGTCGTACCAGACCACTCTGTCCTCTCTGTACGGGATCTTTTCGCTGAGCTTCCAGATATTATCGAACTCGGTCTTCTCCCACTCCATCGAGCCGTTGATATTAAGTGCGTAGTGGATTATCGGCTTTTCGCCCTTGCCGTATGCGGAGTACGCGACGCCGGGCTGTGCCGTGAAGCCCTGAATCTTGCTGCCTCTCTCGATGAACACGGCGTCACCCGGCTTCGCCTTCGTGATCCTGACCGTGCCTCCCGCTCTGATATCATAGAGAGCGTCCTCAGTCTTCACCGGTCTGTCGGGCGCGAGTCCGTCGTTCTTGTCGTCGCCGCGGACAGTGGAAATGTAGTAGCAGGTGTTATAGTCCGCCGGATCGAGGTCGGGAAGGCTGTTTATCTCCTTGATCCGCTCGTCGACCATGGCGTTGTATTCGTCTATCGTTTTTTCGCCCGCCTCGGTGATATCGACTCTCGACTCCGTCGGCTTTGAAAGATCAAATCCCGTCAGTGTGAACGCCTCGGCGTCCGCTTCTGTTTTGAAGAAGGCGGCGGAGGTGATGCCGAAATCAGAGTCCGAGCTGACGTTAACGAGCGATTCGGTCGACGCGTCGGCCCTCGCGGCATATTCCGACAGATCGGCAATGATATACCCTTCTTCTCCCCTTGCCGGAAGAGACGCGGCAGAAGTCCCGTCGGGCAGGTCGATGCCGACCGATGCCTCACGGGCACTGATCCCGAAGCGAACTATCGGATAATCAGTCAGTTTTACGTTCAGGATCTTCGTGTCGAGCGAGTACCAGCAGTCACCCGCGCTGTCCGGCTTGAAACGTCTGAGAGTCGTCTCCGTGCCGTCGTCGACGTAGGTCTTTCTGCGCAGGCGGAACGATCTTCCGTCCGCGTCGCCGACAAGTGTGGGGATCTCACCGCTCTCGTCGACCTTCGTGCCGTTATAGCCCGAATTAAGCGCAGTTCCCGAATAGTAGAGGTCCCACGCGCCGAGGAAGTGGAGCTTTCCGTCCCCGGTGAGATAGGATTTTTCGATCGGGTCTTCAAGGCGCAGGTTTTCTTTCATTCTGTGAAGTCTCGCGAGGATCGTGGCGGCTTCGGCGCGGCTCAGCGTCTTCTTCGGGTCGAAGTTGCCGTTATTTCCGGCGATGATGCCCGAGGTGCGGAGACTGTCCACGCTCTCACGCGCCCACGAGCCGATCTTCTTGACATCCGAGAACGATGACGGTGCCGTCACGTCCCACGTCGGGAGCATGCCGATGAAGCCGATGAATCTGT
>JAKSPW010000191.1 GCA_024404435.1 Clostridia bacterium
CCGCTACGGCAAGATCATCATCATGGCGGATGCCGACGTCGACGGCGCGCACATCCAGATACTGCTTCTGACGTTCTTCTTCCGCCACATGAGGCCGCTGATCGACGAGGGACACGTCTTCCTCGCACAGCCGCCGCTTTACAAGCTGAAGGGCAGAGGCGGCAAGGAGAGATACGCCTTCTCGGACGACGAGAGGGACGAGATAGTGAAAGAGCTCGATGGCAACGTCTCGGTCGAGAGATATAAAGGTCTCGGTGAGATGGACGCGGAACAGCTTTGGGAGACGACGATGGATCCCGAACGCCGCACGCTCCTGAAGGTCGAGGCCGAGGACGCGATGGCTTGCGACGAGGTCTTCTCGCTCCTGATGGGCGACAAGGTCGAGCCCCGCCGCGAATTCATCGAACAGAACGCGAAATTCGCAGAGAATCTTGACGTGTAAATAATAAGCGGGGAGCTTTTTTGGAAAAAAAGCCCCCCGCGCCCCCCAAAAAACTTCAAAAAAGGGTTTGGGAAACAGAGTTTAACTTAATTCTTAACAGCTTAAAACTGAAAACTGAAAACTGAAAACTCAATGCCCAATGCCCAATGCTCAAAGCTGAATAACCGAGGTAACATATGGCCACAAAACAAATGGACGACAATATCGAGTTTCCGGAGCAGGTGATCGTTCCCGTGAACATGGAGAAGAGGGTACGCAAGGCGTTCCTCGAATACTCCATGTCCGTCATCGTATCGCGTGCTCTTCCGGACGTGCGCGACGGCATGAAGCCCGGTCAGAGGCGAATCATGTACGCCATGTTCGAGGACAACCTGACGCACGACAAGCCGTTCCGCAAATCCGCGACGACGGTCGGCAACGTGCTCGGACGTTACCATCCGCACGGCGACTCCGCGGTCTACGGCACGATGGTGCGCATGGCGCAGGATTTCTCGTACCGCTACCCGCTGGTACAGGGACACGGCAACTTCGGCTCCGTCGACGGTGACGGCGCCGCCGCTTACCGTTATACCGAGGCGAGACTCTCGAAGATCGCCTCCGAGCTGATGGCAGACATCGACAAGAACGTCATCGACTGGGACATGAACTTCGACAACACGAGGAGAGAGCCTCACGTGCTGCCCTCGAAGTTCCCGAACCTGCTCGTGAACGGCAGCGTCGGAATCGCCGTCGGCATGGCAACGAACATCCCGCCGCACAACCTCGCCGAGGTCTGTGACGGCACCATATATCTGATGGACAACCCGGACGCGAGCGTTCCGGAGCTCATGAAGATCATCAAGGGCCCCGATTTCCCGACGAAGGCGACGATCTTCGGCACGCGCGGCATCTACGAGGCGTACTCCACGGGCCGCGGCAAGGTCATGGTCAGGGCAAAAGCCGAGATCGACGAGGACAAGAGGCGCATCATCATCACGGAGATCCCGTACATGGTGAACAAGAGCGAGCTCATCAAGTCGATGGCAGACCTCGTGCGCGACAAGAGAGTCGAGGGCGTCACCGATATGCGCGACGAATCGGGCAGAGCCGGCATGCGCATCGTGATCGAATACCGCCGCGACGCGAACGGTCAGATCATACTGAATCAGTTCTACAAGTACACACAGCTTCAGGACACCTGCGCGATCAACATGCTCGCGCTCGTGAACGGCGAGCCGAAGGTGCTCGGACTCAGACAGATCCTCGGCAACTACATCGCGCACCGCAAGGACGCGACGCGCCGCAGAGTGCAGTTCGACCTCGACCGTGCGCTCCACGACGAGCACATCAACGAGGGCTATAAGATCGCGACGGACAACATCGACGAGGTCATAACCCTTATCAGAAACTCGCCCGACACGCCGACGGCGAAGATCCGCATCTCCGAGCGCTTCAGCCTCTCGGACGAGCAGGCTCAGGCGATAGTTTCGATGACGCTCGGACGTCTTTCCGGTCTTGAAAGACAGAAGGTCGAGGAAAAGCTCGCAGAGCTGCGCGAAGCGATCGCGGATTACCGCGCGACGCTTGCCGATCCGGAGAGGATCAAGGACATCATCCGCGAAGAGCTGACGGAAATGAAGAACAAGTACGGCGACGGCAGACTCACCGAGATCGTCGAATACCACGACGACATCGATCTCGAGGATCTGATCGAGCGTCACCGCTGCGTCATCACGATGACGAAGGCGGGATACATCAAGCGTCAGCCCGCCGAGGCGTACTCGGCTCAGAGCCGCGGCGGCAAGGGCAGACGCGGCATGGCGACCAAGGAAGAGGACTACATCGAGAAGGTCATCTCGGTCGATTCGCACTCGCATCTCCTGCTGTTCACGAATCTCGGCCGCGTGCATACGATGAAAGCGTACAGAGTCCCCGAGGCAAGCTTCAACGCGAAGGGCTCGAACATCGTCAACCGGCTTGAGCTCGCGGAGGGAGAGTCGGTCACGGCGATCCTGTCCGTGGCAGACCTCGCGGCAGAAAATCTCGAGGACGATTACCTCCTCATGATAACGAAGCAGGGCGTCATCAAGCGCACGCCTCTGTCCGAATACTCGTATCAGAGAAAGGGCGGCAAGATCGCCATCAATCTCGACGAGGGCGACGAGCTGATCTACGTTGCTCACACGAAGGGACACACCGACGTCATGATCGCGACGAGAACGGGCCTTGCGGCTCGCTTCCCGGAGGAAAAGGTCACGGTGGTCGGCAGAACGGCCCGCGGAGTCAGAGGCATAAGGCTCATGGGCGAGGATTACGTCGCAGGCGCGGTCGTGATCGAGCGCGACGAGGAGTGGAGACGCACGCACAGACTGCTCATGATCACGGAAAACGGCTTCGGCAAGAGGCTTGACGAGGCTCTCTTCGAGAACAAGGGCCGCGCCATCAAGGGCATGTGCTGCCACAAGGTCACGGATAAGACGGGCGAGCTCGTCGGCATCGCGACGGTCACGGAATCCGACGACGTCATGATGATCACCAACGACGGCACGATCATCCGTACCTATACGGGCGGTATCCCCGAATACGGCAGAACGGCGTCCGGTGTCATCGTAATGCGTCCCGCGGAGGGCTCGAAGATCGTGAACTTCACGGTCACCGCCGTCTCCGAGGACGAGGAAGAAGAACCGGAAGAGGAAGAAGAATAATTACGGCGGGGGAACTTTTTTGGGAAAAAAGTTCCCCCGTACCCCTTCAAAAAACTTTGAAAGGGATTATTTGCCTCCCCTTGTAAGGGAATGGGGGCATAGGCGGCAAAGCCGCCAGTGGAAGAGTAGGAACTGCACGTGGTCTGCCGCCACCTCCCCTTGCGTCCTCAAGGGGAGGCTCCGGCATAATGCTCGCTTTGCTTTGTAATTACGACGGACGAAGTATAGC
>JAKSPW010000192.1 GCA_024404435.1 Clostridia bacterium
CGGCCTTGCCGCCGACGAGGAAGCTGCCGAACCAGTGCATCTTCGCGCCCGTGTGGTAGAGCGGCGGGATGCAGAGGAACACGTCGTCGTGTGTCTGCATGTGGTGATTCTGCTCGACGCGGCACGAGTGCATAAGACTCGTGTGAGCGTGGAGGATAGCCTTCGGGAAGCCGGTCGTGCCGGACGAGAAGTAGATGGCCGCGTCGTCGTCATCGGCGATCTTCACGCTCGGAGCGGTGCTCGAGCAGAAGGAGATCATGCCGTCGTAGCTGTCAGCGAAGGTCGGGCAGTCCTCGCCGACGTAGAAGAGATGACGTACGTCGGGGATCCTGTCGCAGATCGCTTCCATTCTGCCGATGAATTCGGGCCCGAAGATGAGCATCGAGCAGTCCGCCTTGTCGAGACAGTATTTGATCTCGTCGGCTGTGTATCTGTAATTGAGCGGAACGACGATCGCGCCCGATTTAAGTATTCCGAAATAAATGGGAAGCCATTCAATGGAGTTCATGAGAAGGATGGCGACCTTGTCGCCTTTTTTGACTCCGCGCGTCATCAGGAGGTTGGCGAAGCGGTTTGCCTTTTCTCTGAAGGCGGACCATGTGATCTCACGGCGGAAGGGCTCGCCGGGCTCCGGCTGCATGAGGGCGTAATCACGCCAAGTGATGCGGCTCGAGGGCTCGAACTGAGGGTTGATCTCAACGAGAGCCGTTTCGTCTCCGTACAGGAGTGCGTTCTGTTCAAGAATGTCGATGATTGTCATGATGTTTTCCTCTCTTTTTTTGATATCGGCAGAAAACAAAAGCGCCCTCTGCCGTAAAGCAGAGGGCGATAAAACGCTTTGCGTTTGACCGTGGTACCACCTCTATTGCCGACGCGTCGGCCACTCCGGTACGGCGAGGGACTCGCTTATACCTTGTCGCTGTGACGGGCTCACCCGTCGCACCCTACTGCATTTTTCGGATGCGCGGCTCTCGGAAGGTATTGGGCGCACGCGTGCCGTCGGCTTACACCAACCGCCGACTCTCTTTGCGTCACGGGATACGCTTACTTGTTTCCGGTCATCGCCTTTATATCATATTTTATATATGATACACCATTTTATCACAATAAAGTGCCCGTGTCAACAGTTTTTTCATTTTTTCGTGTCGCGCTCGATAACCATGTTCTGCCACTCGCGGTTGAGTGTGACGAAACGTGCGTTCCAGCCGGACACGCGGACCTGCAGGGTCGCGTACTTTTCGGGATCCTCCTGCGCGGCGCGGAGTATCTCGGGATCGGCGACGTCGATCTGTCCGAAGAAGCCGCCGAGCGAGAGGAAGCCGCGGATCAGTCCGACGAGAGCCTCGAGCCCCGTTTCGCCCGCAACGCTTGACGGGAGCAGGGAAACGTCGAGTGCCGCGCCCGTGACCATCTTTTTGAGGTCTGCCTTGCAGTACGAGCGGATGATCGCCGTCGTGCCCTCGAAGTCCGTGCCGGGAGTCGGCGAGAAGTTGCCGGCGAGCACGTCGCCGTATCTGAAGCCGTGAGCGGATGCCGTACGTCCGGGAGCCCATTCGATCTGTCTGCCGAAGGTCGAAACGCCGCACGGCAGGAAGACCTTTGTTCTCTTTCCGCATTCGGCGGCGTGAGCGGCGAACTCGTCGATGATGCGCGCCGCGATCATGTCGACCTCGTCGTTGTCGTTGCCGTAGAAGCGGTAGTGAGAACGGACGTATGCACGGAGCTCCTCCGCGCCCTCCCAGTTGTTTAGTAAGATCTTGTTGAGTTCTTCAAACGTGACGAGCTTGTCGTCGAAGACGAGCTTCTTTATCGCGTAGAGCTCGTTAGCGGTGTCGGGAAGTCCGCCGATGTGGGGAGACACGACGTTGTAGACCGCGCCGCCCTCGAAATACGATGTGCCGCGCTCGATACAGCCGTCCTCGAAGATCGACACGCACGTGCAGGGCGTTCCGTCCTTCCACTCCCAGTCGCAGGCGGGGACGGAGGTGTCGGCAAATCTTCCGTTGATGCCGTCGGTTATCTCGGCGACCTTCGCGTACAAGTCGCGGCTGTATGCGGCGAACAGAGACTCGAAATCGGGATAGGTGAGCGTTCTGCCGCCGAGCGTTTCGTGCTGAAGGATGCGGAGCGAGTCGAACGGGCAGTACGAGAAGCACGTCTTGCCCGGGACCTGGACTTCCCAGCAGCCGTCATTGGCGAAGTTCCTCGCCTCGGAGAGAGGATAGCCGAAGCCCGTCATCGCGTCGAGGATCAGGTCTTCGTTGTATATCGCGATCACGCCGCCGCCGTGTCTTATGACCTCGGCAACGCGGCGGATGAATTTCTCATCGGATTTTTTGTTCAGTCTGACGGAGGTCGGAAAGTCACCGATGCCGAGCTCCTCGATCACGTCGAGGATAAGGTAGGTCGCTCTGCAGGTGATGTCGTTTCCGTCTGCGTCTATGCCGGAGATGACGATGTTCTGATAGTGCTGTGCGTCACCGGAACCGCATTCTTCTCCGCGTACCCATTCGCAGCCCTTGATGAAGAAGTGCGCGAGGATCTCTCTTGCCTCGTCGAGCGTGAGAATGCCCGCGTCAAGGTCGTGCTCAAGGTAGGGCGAGAGCATCTTGTCGAGCCTGCCGAAGCCCGGCCAGTTGCCGCACACTCTCAGCCACGCGAAGGTGAACCAGATGCTCTGGACCGCCTCGCGGTAGCTCTTTGCCGGCTCGAAAGGAACGCGTGTGAGAACGTCATAGTTCTCATCCATGCCCTTTTCCTTCAGCGCCGCAAGATACCTCTCGTGCCATATCCTGAAAGAGGCGACCACGCTCTTTGCGCTCTGCAGGAAGCGTTCTTTTGTCTCTTCGCCCTTGTGTCGCGCGAGGGACTCGTCGATCTCTCTGTCGAAGCCGTTGATGCCGATCTTCAGGACTTTTTCGAAGTTCACGGTGAGGTGGCTGACGCTCGAGCAGATGCTGTGTCCGCCGATCATCGCCGGAACGTTGTGAGTGATCGCGACTCCGAGCGTTGCCGCGCCGGAGACGAGCTCGCCGTCAACGATCCTGACGGGCGCTTCTTCCGCGATCTTGCGGATCGCGATGTCGTAAAGGTCGAGCGACGTGCGGGACGGATCGTCGGGCAGACCGTCGAGGCACACGCTCGGCGTTGCCCACGTCTCACGGCCGTATTTGCTGTGCAGCGACTCGTCTGCGAAGCGTCTCGTTTCCTCCGAAAGTCTGACGGGACGCGGAGTTTTGCTTACTGTAAAGAATTCCATGGTGGTTTTGCCTTTCTTTATCACAATATGATAAGGCTTATTTTTTCATCAGCTCGCGGCGGAGGATCTTTCCGTTGAAGGTGCGCGGGATCTGT
>JAKSPW010000193.1 GCA_024404435.1 Clostridia bacterium
ACTCACCCGCAAAGAAAGCGACCTTTCTCTCCCCTGCCTTGTTCAGCGTTCTGACGGCGTCTCTTGCCTTTTCAAACGTTCTGAATGGCTTGTCCTTCGAGCCGTCGTTCGAGTCCGAGCCCTTCGTCGAAACGTAGAAATCGGCATCCTCTACGAGAGGATATTCCTTTTCGGTGTAGTGAGAGAACTGCATAGGCTCCTCATAAGCCACGCCGTACTCAAATACCGTCGTGTCGAAGCGGTGCATAATGGCGGCGAACTGCTCTCTTGTCGCCGTGCCGCGCGGATTCAGCTCCGTGGCGGTCACACCCGTGACGAGTCCCGCCTCGTTTGCCCATGCCATGGCGTCAAGTGCGTAGTCGTGTATCTTTTTATAGTCCGCATAGCCCTTTATGTCGGCCTTCGCGTCCGTGATGACGTGCTTAAATTCCGCGTAGCGCATGATGATCGCCGCGAGCTGCTCGCGCGTCACGTTGGCATTCGGCGCGAACTTGCTGTCTCCGACTCCGTTCACGACGCCGTTGTCCTGAGCCCAGATGATGGCAGTCGTGTACCACTGACCGGCTTTGACGTCGGAGAACGGGTTTCTCGTGTCTGCGTACTCCTTCGAGCCCGCAAGTCTCCACAGAACGGTCACGACCATCGCGCGGGTCATCTTGCCCGTCGGGTCGAATTTTCCGTTCGTGCCGTTCATTAGGCCGTTTTCAGTGACGTACTTTATGTCGCCGTAGCTCCAGCGGCTTTCCTTCACGTCGGGGTAGCCTTCATAATCCGCTGCGAATGCCGGGAGCGTCCCGAGAAGCATCGCCAGCGCGAGGATGAGAGAAAAAATACTTTTTTTCATGTTTTTTCCTTTCGTTCGGAGTCTAACGTAATTATATATGAAAACGGGGAGTATTTCAACAGATATTGAAGAAAACATCGGCATTGAGTTCCCGATCGCAGGGGAGGATATAGCCCCACGCCGACAAATTTTCACTTTTCTCTTGACTTTTCGGGTTTTTTATCATATTATATAAGTGATCGCTTATATTACATAACCGTTTGATTAAAAGGAGGTGTCGTTACGGACCGCCGCATCTACGAAAACTACGTCTTTATGGTCGCCCGCCACGGGAGCCTCACCAAGGCTGCCGCCGCGCTCGGCATCTCTCAGCCCGCGCTCAGCTCCGGCATCGGCTCTCTCGAACGCGACGTCGGCTTCCGCATCTTCAACCGGAAGACCTCCCCCGTCACGTTCACTCCCGAAGGAGCACTCTATTTCGACTATCTGAAGCGCGTGAAAACGCTCTCCGAGGACCTCGGCACCCGCATCGCCGCGCTCCGCGCTGACTCCGAGAAGCACGCCGTCATCGGCGGGCCCGTCGCGTACACGGAATCCGTCGTCACCGACGCGATCGTGAAGCTTCGCGCCCTGCATCCCGATTACTCGTTCACCGTCAGGAGCGCGCCGCTCGGCGAGCTGACCGACATGGCGTCAAAAGGAGAGATCAACTGCTTCATCTCGACGACGTGCGAGCTGCCCTGCGGCTTCGAGGTGCGCCGCGTGATGAAGGAACGGATCTTCCTCTGCGTTCCCGCCGACCGCAAGGTCAACGAAAAGCTCGGCGAAGCGCTCGATTATTCCGTCCTCGACGGGGAAAACTTCATCCTGCTCGAGGAAGGTCAGCCGCTCCGCGCGCAGACCGACGCGTTCCTTGCCGCCTACGGCATCACGCCGAGGTGCTCCGTCACCGTCAATCAGGTGTCTGCCGCTCTCGCTTTCGCCCTGAAGGGCGAGGGCATCTGCCTTGCCTCCGAGGAGGCTCTCCGCGGAAGCGCCGACCTCGCGCCCGTCTGCATCTACTCCCTGCCCGACACCGTGTCGGGGCGCGACATCTTCGTCGCATACGACAGCGAGCTCTTTATGCCGGAGGCGGGACGCGAACTCGTGTCGCTTCTGGAAAATTATCAAAATAAATGAGGTATAAAATGAAAGACAAGAAGATCCTTCACCTTATCATCGGCCCCGCGCTCTTCGCGCTGTGCTGTCTCTTCATCCCGTCGTCCGTCTTCGGCACGCTCGCCGCAAGAGCCGCAGTCGGCAGCGTCGCGTGGCTCGCCTACTGGTGGGTGACGCGCCCCGTCGACCTCGCCGTCACGGCGTTCCTGCCGATCGCGGTCAACGCCTTCATCGAGATGGCGCCCATGAAGGATGTCGTCGCCAACTACTCGTCCGAGACGATCATGCTCCTGCTCGGCTCGTCGATCCTCGCGGTCTCGATGGAGAGAACGGGACTCGAAAAGCGCATCGCCGCTAAATTCCTCGGCATCATCGGCGAAAATCTGAGGCTCCAGCTCATTTTCTGGTTCCTGCTTTCGACGATCCTGTCAGCCGTCCTCCCGAATGCCGTCGTGTGCGCGACGATCACGCCGATCGCCGTCTCGATGCTGAAGTTCGCAGGCGAGGGCGACATAAAAAACAGCAAGATCGGCTCGAAGCTGCTGCTTTACATAGCATACGGCGTCGGCGTCGGCGGGCTCTGCAGCCCGCTCGGCGGCGCGATGAACCTCGTCACAGTCGACTATCTCCAGCAGGAGACGGGTACCGAGTTCATGTACTACGTCTGGGTGATCCGCTTCCTGCCCATCATGCTCGTGCTTCTCGTCAGCAACATCATCTTCATGCTCCGCGACGTGAAGAAGGGCGACGCGCTCCCCGGCTCGAAGCAGTATTTCAAGGACGAATACAAGAAGCTGCCGAAGATGTCGAAGGAGGAGATCTGGTCGCTCGTGCTCTTCCTCACGGCGACCGTGCTCTCGTTCGCCCGCTCGCTGTATGAGGACTACGTCCCCGGCCTGAAGCCCGCTTACGTCTTCATCATCTGCGCCGTGCTGTCGTTCCTCATCACGAACAAAAACCGCGAGAGAGTCATGATCTGGAAGGAAGTCCAGGGCAGGATCGTCTGGGAGCTGATCTTCGTCTTCGCCGGCGGCCTTGCCGCGGGCACGCTGATCAACAGCTCCGGCGCCGCAGGCGCGATCGGAAGCCTCGTCGCGGACCTCGGCCTCAAGGGCGGCATCCTCATGGTCTTCGTGATCGTCACCGTGACGCTGATCCTTTCCGACGTCACGTCGAACACCGCGACCGCGTCCGTCGCGCTGCCGATAGTCATTTCTGTCGTCAAGGGCATCGACCCGACGATGAACGTCGTGCCGTGGATCTACGTCGCGACGATCGGCGTCAACCTGTCGTACTGCCTGCCGACCTCGATCCGCGCGATCCCCGTCGGCTACGGCCTCGAGCCGAAATACATGCTGAAGGAAGGCTGGAAAATGAGCATCATGGTCATCAT
>JAKSPW010000194.1 GCA_024404435.1 Clostridia bacterium
TATATCCCTGCGGG
Source organism: Clostridia bacterium (assembly GCA_024404435.1). Lineage (GTDB taxonomy): Bacteria > Bacillota > Clostridia > Oscillospirales > CAG-272 > RUG11130. Next base: position 15 of record JAKSPW010000194.1, read on the forward strand.
ATGTGATATACACCTTCGGTGTGTTAAGGATCATTTCCGCGCGGCGGAAATGTACATTATAAAAGCTTAAGGCTTAAGGCTTAAGACTTAAGGCTTAAAACTCAATGCTCAATGCTCAATGCTCAATGCTTAAAACGGGAGCTAAATCATGAAAAGCTACCTTGAAATGACAAAAGACGAGCTGACGACGGAGCTCGCGCTCGAAAGAGCGATCCTCGCCGATTGGGAAGCAAAGAACCTGACTCTCGACCTCACGAGAGGCAAGCCGAGCCAGGCTCAGCTCGACCTTTCCTCCAAAATGCTGGGCGTCATCTCCGACAGAGGCGACTGCTTCTCGGAAACCGGACTCGACTGCCGCAACTACGGCATCCTCGACGGTCTGCCGGAAACCAAAAAGCTCTTTGCCGAGTTCCTCGGCGGAGTTCCCGAAGAAAACATCATGGTCCTCGGAAACTCGTCACTCAACGCGATGTATGACACCGTCGTGCGCTGCATGCTCTTCGGCGTCGCCGGCGGCCACGAGCCGTGGGTGAGACAGGGCAGGATCAAATTCCTCTGCCCGTGCCCCGGATACGACCGTCACTTCGCGATCTGCCGCACGCTCGGCATCGAGATGATCCCGATCAGGATGACTCCCGAGGGCCCCGACATGGACGAGGTCTACAACTACGCCTGCTCCGACCCGTCGGTCAAGGGCATCTGGTGCGTGCCGAAGTTCTCGAATCCCGAGGGCATCACGTACTCCGACCGCGTCGTCGAGCAGTTCGCCGCTCTGAAGCCGGCTGCCGTCGACTTCAGGATCTTCTGGGACAACGCATACGCCGTCCACGAGCTGTACGACGAGGAAGTCAAGCTCGCGAACGTCTTTGACTATGCTCTGCAGTACGGAACGCAGGACAACTTCTTCTATTTCGCATCGACCTCCAAGATCTCCTTCCCCGGCTCGGGCCTCGCGATCATGGTCGCAAGCGAAAAGAACCTCGAGCAGATCAAGCCGATCCTCGCTACGCAGACCATCGGCTACGACAAGATCAACCAGATGAGACACGTCAAGTTCTTCAAGGATGCCGACGGTGTCAGAGCGCACATGAAGGCACACGCCGCCCTCATCCGCCCGAAGTTCGAGGCGGTGGAGCAGACCTTCGACAAGTACCTCGACGGGCTGGGCATCGCGCGCTGGACGCACCCGCTCGGCGGATATTTCATCAGCATGTACGTCTATCCCGGCACGGCAAAGAGAGTTTATCAGCTCTGCCGCAGCGTCGGCGTGAACCTCACGCAGGCGGGCGCGACCTATCCTTACGGACGCGATCCCGAGGACTCCAACCTCCGTATCGCGCCGACCTTCCCCGAGCTCTCCGAGATCAAGCAGGCTACGAAGATCCTCTGCACCTGCACGAAGATCGCCGCCGCGGAGAAGTTACTTGAAAAAATGTGAGAGTACGGGGAGAAACCTTTTTGAGAAAAGGTTTTTCCCCGCAGCCCCATTTCCAAAAACTTTTGGAAATGGGGCAAAATATACCTTATAGAAGCTTAAGGCTTAAGACTTAAGGCTTAAGGCTGAAAACTGAAAACTGAAAGCTGAAAACTGAAAACCATGATCGCCAACTACCACACCCACACACCGCTCTGTCATCATGCCGACGGCACGATGAGAGATTACGTTGAAGTCGCCGTCGAAAGAGGCCTTGAAACGCTCGGATTTGCCTGCCACACGCCCTATCCGTTCCCGGACGGGTACGACTCGGGCTTCCGCATGAGCCTCGACGATCAGAAGACCTACGTCGACACGATCCTTGAGCTGAGGGAAGAATTCAAGGACAAGATCAACATACTTATCGGCTACGAGGCGGAGTATTATCCGGCTCTTTTCGGAAATCTGCTCGACGCGCTCAACCGCTATCCCTGCGACTACATCATCATGGGACAGCACTTCACGAAAAACGAATACGACGGAGGCTTCCACACGTTCGGCGGCTCCGACGACATAAACGACGTGCACGACTACGTGCGCCAGACCTCCGAGGCGATGCGGCTCGGAGTCTACACGTATTTCGCGCATCCCGATATGATGAGCTACAAGGGAGACCTTGACGAATACCTCGACGCGATGCGGGGCATCTGCCTCGTCGCGAAGGAGACGGACACGCCGCTCGAGATCAACATGCTCGGGCTCGGCGAGGGACGCTCGTACCCGAAGAGATCGTTCTTCAAAATGGCGGCGGCGTGCGGATGCCGTGCCGTCATCGGCTGTGACGCGCACTCGCCGAAATACGTCGCAGACCCGGAGAGGCTGAAGATGGCACTCGATTTTGCGGACGAATGCGGCATCGAAGTGCTCGAAACGGTAGAGCTCAGGCGCCCCGTTCTTACGAAATAAGAAAAGAAGATAATAAAATGGAAGAAAAATTTACCTGCAATCTGCACACGCACACGGTGATGTGCAATCACGCCGACGGCACGATGAGGGATTTCGTCGAGGCGGCAGTCGCGGCGGGCTTCGACACGCTCGGCTTTTCCGACCACGCGCCGACTCTGTTCGACGACGATTTTCACTCGTGGTTCCGCATGTCCTTCGACGAGCAGAAGGGCTACGTCGACGAGGCGCTCGCGCTCCGCGAGGAGTTTGGGGGCAAGATCGACATCCCGATCGGGTACGAGCTCGAATACTATCCGCGCCACTTCCGCGAAACGCTGTCGCTCATCACGAGATATCCGTGCGACTATCTCATTCTCGGTCAGCATTTCACGTTCAACGAGCAGGACGGAGAATATGCGGGCGACCACCTCGGCACCGAGGGGCTGAAGCAGTACGTTTATCAGGTCTGCGAGGCGATGAGCCTCGGGATCTACACCTACGTCGCGCATCCCGATCTCATCAATTTCAACGGCGACCGCGACGTCTACCTGCGCGAGACGGAGGAGATCTGCCGCGTCTCGCTCGAGACGGACACGCCGCTTGAGATCAATATGCTCGGCATCCGCGGCGAGCGCGACTATCCGAAGGAATTTTTCTGGGAAATGGTCGGGCGTCACGGCTGCAAGGTGGTCGCGGGAAGCGACGCGCACGAGACGGCGCCGATCGAGAATGAAACGGGCTATGCAAAGGTGCGCGAAATGGTCGAAAAATATTCGCTGAACTACGTCGCAAGACCGAGGCTGAAGAAAGTACTTTAGTCTTAAACCGCACCCTTTTTCAAAAGTTTTTGTCCACTTTTTTCAAAAAGTGGTGGGGTGGAGGGGCGAAGCCCCCGTTTTGGCGTTTCTTTTGCCGAGCTTTTCTTTGCGCTGACGGTGTCAAAGAAAAGCGG
>JAKSPW010000195.1 GCA_024404435.1 Clostridia bacterium
CAAAAAGCACGCATAGCGTGCTTTTTGTTACTATCGCTTCGCGAAAAAAACCTTCAGAGACTCGATGATATTCTGATGCTTTATCCCCGTCGCGTCGAACTTCGCCGTGATGAACGCAAGCTGCATCACGGGGCCCGCGCCGAACGCGCAGATGAGAGTGCCGAGCCCGACCTTGCCTCCGAGCAGGAAGCCGATGAGCGTCGCCATGCTCTGGATGATTATGCTGACAAGCCCGAGCGGGAGCTTTTTAAGGTGTCTCGCCGTGCCGACGATAAGCGTGTCCCTCGGCCCGCAGCCGAGCGCGGCGCGCATGTAGAAAAGCTGCGTGTAGCCGATGACGAACAGCCCGACCACCAGCATCGCGATCCCGCCGACGAGCGTCTTCGGCACGGGCACGACGTCTATGTAATTGAAGAAATCCACCGCCTTGCCGACGGTCAGCGCGTCGATGATCATCGCGATCCCGATCGGCTCGCGGAGCGCGACGTCGATGCCGAGGATCGTGAGAGACACGGCGATGGACGCCGTCCCGTAAAGGATGCCGAGCGTGTTCGAGAGTCCGAGGTTGAGGACGTCCCACGGCGCGCCGCCGAGGTCGGCGTGGATCGTGAGATAGACTCCGAAGCCGTTGACGAAGAGGCTCACGAACGCGACGAGCATGTTAAAAAGTATTTTGTGAGGTCTGTCGTTCTGCCCGATCATTCTTCTGCCTCTTGTCTTTTTTCAAAATATTCTTTTCTGCCCGAGGCAGCGTACTCTTCGGCGTACGCTTCGGGATTCTTTCCGGCAAAGTTCTGATGGTACTCCTCCGCCTGCCAGAACTTCCCGAACGGCTCGACCGACACGGCGACCGCCCTGCCGGAGCTTTTTTCAAGTGCGGCGATCTTCTCTTCAGTAAGCGCGCGCTGACCCTCGTCGGTGTAATATACGGCGCAGGTGTACGACCTTCCGCGGTCGATGAACTGACCGCCGTCGTCGAACGGGTCGATGCTCAGGAAATACATCCCGAGCAGATCGGAAAATTTCACCTTTGTTTCGTCGTATTCGACGCAGACCGTCTCGCGGTGCCCGGTCCGCTGCGCCTTGACCTCGGCGTAGGTCGGGTCTTCCTCTTCGCCGCCGCAGTAGCCGCTGACGACGGACGTGACTCCGTCAAGCGTGTGATACGGCTTCTCCATGCACCAGAAGCAGCCGCCCGCAAAATATGCCTTCATTTTCATTCCGTGCCTTTCCCGATTTCCCATATATTATAGCATCATCGGTCACTCCCGTCAACTCATGTTTTTATTGAAAATTCCCCGCGGATGTGGTAAAATATCTCCGTGAGGTGAGAAAATGTCCATACTGTCTTTACGCGCTCCGACAGAGAATGACGCGGAGGCGCTGTCCCGACTCTTTCTCGATGAAACTGTCGGTAAAACGTACATGGTGCCGGATTTTGCAAGTCCCGCCGAAGCGCTCGTGCTCGCGAAAAAAGTGATCGCGCTGTCGGGGCAGGACGGCCGCTTCGTGCGCGGCGTGTACCTCGACGGAGAGCTTATCGGACTCGTCAACGACGTCGGAATCGACAAAAGCTCGGTCGAGCTCGGCTGGGCGATACTGTCTGAGCATCACGGAAAAGGCTTCGGCACCGCGGCGGCACGGCTCGCCGCAAAAGAGCTTTTTTCGCTCGGATTCGAGGAGATAAGGGCGGGCGCATTCGAAAATAACACCGCGAGCCGCCGCGTGATGGAAAAGCTCGGGATGGAACGCACGGGGACTGAAACGGTCACCTACCGCGGCACCGTGCACGAGTGCGTCACGTACTCGCTCGGAAAGGAAAAATTCAATGGATAAAGCGGAAAACGAAAAGAAAATGAAGCTCTATCTCGATCAGAAGGCTCTGCTCGACACGTTCCTCGAAAAACGTGCGATAACAAAAGAGCAGTATGAGACGAGCCTCAACGGACTTAAGGAAAAAATGGGGATCAGGGAAGAATGATCGGACTCGGCACAATAATCAATTCGGGCGCGATAATCCTCGGCGGGATCGTCGGGCTCGTGTTCGGCAAAATAATATCGGAGCGTTTTCAGAAGATCGTGACCGTCGCGATGGGACTCTCCGTCTTCGCGATGAGCGTCTCGGGCTTCGTCTCGAAAATGCTCGTCATCACGGACGACGGCGTGGAGACCGCGGGCACGTTCATGATGATCTTCTCGCTCGTGCTGGGTGCGATCGCCGGCGAGGCGATAGACCTCGACAGACGGCTCGAGACCTTCGGGAAGTGGCTGAAGCGCAAGACGGGAAGCTCGAAGGACGCGGGCTTCGTGGACGGCTTCATGAACGCCTCGCTGACCGTCTGCATCGGCGCGATGGCGGTAATCGGAGCGCTCACGGACGGCCTCTCGGGCGATTATTCGATCCTTCTCACGAAATCGGTGCTCGATTTCGTCATAATTATCGTCATGACCTCGTCGATGGGCAAGGGATGCATCTTCTCCGCGATCCCCGTGGCGGTGCTTCAGGGCACCGTGACGCTCGGCGCGCGCCTCATCTCGCCGATCATGAATACGGCGGCGACGAACGATCTGTCGCTCGTCGGCTCCGTGCTCATCATGTGCGTGGGCGTGAACCTCATCGCGGACGGCAAGTTCCGCATCAAGGTCGCGAATCTTCTCCCGGCGATCGTCTTCGCGGTCGCCGCGGCGTATATTCCGTTTTTGAATTAGCATTTTGCGGGGAACCCCTTTTTTGAAAAAAAGGGGTTCCCCGTACCCCTCCCGAAAAAACTTTGAAAAGAGGTTTTGAATATGGATAGATATTTTACGGTTAGCGACGTGATCGAGACGGAAAGGCTCGTGATCAGGCGTGAAGAGGCTGCCGACGCCGATGAGATACTGTCGTTCATCAACTCGGATTTCGTCACGAAATACAACTGCTACAAGCCGCTGACGCGGGAAAAACTCTTAAAGAACATCGCGGAGCGGCCGGAGTACGTGCTGTGTAGGAAGTCGGACGGGCGCGTGATCGGCACGCTCGGCGTACACGAGGATTCGATGCGCTTTAATCCGGAGTCGTGCGAGCTCTGCTATCTGCTCGCGGAGGAGTACGCGCGCCGCGGCTACATGAGCGAAGCGATCCGGGCGGTCGCGGGCTCTCTCTTCGCGTCGGGCAAGAAGATCGTCTCTGCGAGAGTGTTTTCGGATAACGCCGCGTCGCGCCGCCTGCTCGAGTCTCTCGGCTTCCGCCTCGACGGATGTCTCCGGAACGCCGTGATCCGCTTTGACGGCGTGCGGTTTGACGACTGCCTCTACTCGGTCACGGAAGAAGAACTGACATAAAA
>JAKSPW010000196.1 GCA_024404435.1 Clostridia bacterium
AGGTTGGTGGTATTGGTGTTTTTATTGTTAAGCCCTGGAACTTCGATATCGCACATGAGAAACTGGAGCTGGTGCAGGCATCCGGTGCATTTGCTGTTGCCATGGCTGTTGACGCTGCAGGTCTTCCCTGCCGAGGTCACGTCAAAGCGTATGCCGAGCGAGGTTTCGTCTCTGTATTTCTCGGCGCCCGAGCCGTAGTAGTCGGCATTTTCGTCTTTCATCGAGAAGCTGACAGTCGGGCACGAGAGCCCTTCCGTCATATACGCCGACGCCTCGTCATCCGCGTTGTATACCGCGAGCTTGCAGTTATAGTCGGTGAACAGCTTGCGCTTTGCCGCCTTGTATTCCTCAAACGAGGCGTGCTCGCCCGTTCCGATGTGGTCGGGAGAAAGATTCGTGAAGACGCACACGTCGAAGTTTATCCCCTCGACTCTGTTGTGATCGAGTGCCTGAGAGGAGACCTCTATCACGGCGTGGTAAACTCCCTCTCTCACCATCGAGGCAAAGTAGTGCTGAAGCTCCGCGCTTTCCGGCGTCGTGTTGACCGTCTCGGTGTGAGTGCCGTTTATGATAACGCCGTTAGAACCGATATACGCGCACGGCGTACCGCTTTTTTCGAGTATCGACTGAATGAGCAGAGCAGTCGTCGTCTTTCCCTTCGTACCCGTCACGCCGATGATGCTGATCTTCTCTGCCGGATATCCGTTGAAGGTCGCGGATATCTTCGCGAGAGCGCTTCTCGTGTCGGGAGTCACGGCAACGAATGCGTCGTCCGGCACGTCGATCGGTCTTTCGGCAAGAAAAGCCCTGCATCCCGCGTCGTACGCGCTCATCGCGTAGTCGTGTCCGTCGGCACGTGCTCCGACAAGGCAGACGAAAAGCTCACCTGCTCTGACCTTTTTCGAATTATATTCTATTCTTTCGACAGACACGGCGCCCTCGTCTCCGCGCAGCACCGTGCAGTCGATCTTTTCCAATAGTTTTGTGAGTATCATTTCATTCCTCGTAATCGGAAGTGAAGCCCGTGGGCTTGTGACCGAAGAGCTTTATCGCACAGTACGCAAGCGCCTCGAGAGAGTCGACGAAGCGGACGTCGTCCTTGAACTGTCTCTTGAGCACCGACAGCTCCGTACAGCCGAGGATCGCGCAGTCGCAGCCTGCCTCGAACATCGGATATGCAACCGAGAACAGCTTTTCGGGAGACGGCACTCTGCCGCTCTTGACGTCGCCGTATATGATGTCGGTAACTATCCTCTGCCCGTCTTCGTCCGGAACTGCCCACTCGAGCCCCATCGACTCAAGCTCAGCCTGATACGAGCCGGATGACACTGTGCCTTCCGTCGCGAGGATGAGTGCTTTTTTTCTCCCGCTTTCCTTTATGTGGCGGCAGGTCTCGGTGATTATGCTCGGCACGGGCACGTTCACGCTGCGTCTGACTTCCTTTATGAAATAGTGCGCCGTGTTGCACGGGATCACGATCGCGTCCGCGCCGTACTGCTCGAGGAGCTTCGCGTCCTCTATCATGTACGGAAGCGGGTCTTCCTCGCTCCTGCCCATGATGAACGCCGTTCTGTCGGGAGTAGTCGCGCGGGAGGACAGGATGATGTCGATGTGATCCTGGTCGCGGCTCGCCTCCGTGTGCTCGGTGATCAGCTCGTAGAAGTACGCGCTCGAAAGCGGACCGAGTCCTCCGAGTATGCCGAGGATAGAACGATTTTCGCCTATTTTATGCATAAAGCATCTCCATTATTTCGATTTCGGATAATAAACTTTATATTTCTTCTTCTGACGGCGCAGCATCTCGGCGGCGCAGATGAAGCGCATGAGGTTGCCCTTGAAATCGGGCTTGTACCACACGGAAGAAGACTCTTCTCCCGCTTTTTTAAGTTTCTTTGCGGTCTCGACGAGTTCAGGATCCTCCGTGTACTTGTACGCGACGGACTTCGGAACGTGATGCCAGAAATATCTCTTCTCGCAGGTCTCGAGCGAGTCGCCGCCGTCCTCGAATACCTCTGCGGCAAGGCGAGCGATATTGATGCCGCTTGACGTGACGTAGAAGTTGCTTCTTCCCTGCCTCAGGTTGATCTCAAACACTCTGAAATCGTCCGTGCCGTGACGTCTCTTGATGTCGAAGTTCGAGAATCCGGTGTAGCCGATGTCCTCGAGCATGGCTTTCAGCTTTTCGGCAAGAGGAAATTCCGAGACCGGCTCCGTGACGATCGCCGCGTGGTTGCCGAGTCCTTTCGGCGTGTGTTCCTCGAGCATCGTGTGGCCGAGGCACATCGCGCGGACTTTTCCCTTCGCGTCGGAAAACGCGGTGAATACTCTCATGTCGGAGTCGCCGCCCTCGATGAACTCCTGAAGCACGACTCTGTCGTCGTAGCCGGAGGAGTAGATGTCGGAAAGGATCTTTTCGGCTTCTTCGGGGTTCTTTGCGACGTAGACCTTCTTCATGCCCTCGAATTCGTGCTTCCAGTAAGCAACGCTCGACGAGGGCTTGATGATTATCGGATAATCGAAGCCGAATACGTCTTTTGTCAGCTCCGGCGCCGTCATCTTGCCCGTCACGACGTAGGTCGCGGGGTACGGGATGCCGTATTTGTCGCACAGCTCGTAGAACTCCGCCTTGCGGGAGATCATCGGCTGAAGCTCTGCCGCCGGGTACGGGATCACGTACTCGGGGAGCTTTTCGCGGCATCTTGCGGCAAGCGTCGCGTAGTCGTCCGTGCAGCCGAAGAGAACGAGCTTTTCGCCCTTGTGTTCCTCTGCGAACTCGTGCAGAGTCTTCACCATGGTCTCCTCGTTGTCGATGTCCCCTATCGCCGTGAAGTTCACGAGCTTTGAATATTTCGTCGCGGATACGACGTATCTTCCGAATGCGTATGACGTTACGCCGTACTGCTCGTGGAAAGCTCTTGCTACGTTGTAGCAGTTGAGGTCAGCGCCGAGCAGAACGGGAGTGATTTTTTTGTCCATAGTGTACCTCTTATTCACCGAAGAACTGCTTGTGCCACGTCAGGAACGTGTACGCAGTCCAGATCTTTCTGCCGTTGTTCATCTTTTCGCTCTTGTGGTCGTCGAGGAGAGAAACGAGCTTTTCCGTGTCGAAGTATTCTGCCGCGACGTCGGAAGTGAAGCTTTCCTTAACGAGGTTATAATACTTGTCCTCGCGGAGCCAGTTCCTGATCGGCACCGGGAAGCCCATCTTCTTGCGGTTTGCCCATTCTGCGGGCAGAGTCTTCGCGGATGCCGCGCGGAGGACG
>JAKSPW010000197.1 GCA_024404435.1 Clostridia bacterium
GCAAATTCAACCTGAACGATCCCGTCTGGGACTATATGCCCGAATTTGCCGAGACGACGCGTAAGATCGAGCACGAGGACGGCTCGGTCGAATACGTCAAGCCCACCGAGCCCATCCGCATCCGTCACCTCATGTCGATGGGAGCGGGCTTCGAATACGATCTCGAATCTCCTCAGCTCAAAGAGCTGAAAAAAACGTCCGGCGGCAGAGTCCCCACGAGAGACGCAGTGCGTGAGATGGCAAAGTCTCACCTCACGTTCGATCCGGGCGAGCATTGGCAGTACAGTATGTGCCACGACATCCTCGGCGGATTTATCGAGGTCGTCTCCGGCAAGCGCTTCAGCGATTACGTAAAAGAGGCGATCACCGATCCGCTCGGACTCTGTGACTCGACCTTCGCCGCACCCGACGAAAGACTCATGTCGAGAATGGCGCGTCAGTACGGCGGAAAGAACGAGAGCGGCAAGTTCATCCCGACGGACAACAGCGTCGGACACAGACTCGGCACGGAATACGAGAGCGGCGGCGCGGGACTCACGTCCACGGTCGAGGACTATTCCAAGTTCGGCTACGCGCTCGCGAACGGCGGCGTCGGACTTAACGGCGCGCGCATCCTCGCTTCGCGCACGGTCGATCTCATGAGAACGAACGCGATCTCCGAGCAGCAGAGAAAAGATATGTCGTGGGGAGACTTGCGCGGGTACGGCTACGGACTCGGCGTTCGCACGATGGTCGACAGGATCGCGGGAGGCTCGAACGGCCCCGTCGGCGAGTTCGGCTGGGCGGGAGCCGCAGGCTCATGGGTCATGATCGACCCCGAGAACAAGCTCTGCGCGTTCTACGCCGAGCATACGCTCAACAATCATCAGGACTTCTACATCCCGAGACTCCGCAACATCATTTACAGCTGCCTTGACTGAAAAAATTTCACCCTTTGCACACCGTGCAAAGGGTGTTTTTTTGAAAAATATAACCGTTTTCGTGCTTGACAGGCAGATTTTCCCGTGATATAATTATTTCATAAATCTACGGAAGAACAGGAGGCAAACATAATGAAAAAGCTTATGAAGAGAGTAAATTACTTATCGCTTGCCGCCTTGTACGTGTCATAACGCGCATATTTTCAGGGCGCACCCGATAAGGGTGCGCCTTTTTGTATTTTAACAGTTGAGGATCCGTCAACTAACGGTTTATTGAAAATGTCGGGGGAATGGTATATACTTATTTACACGAAAGTCCGTTTCGCAAACGCCCGCCGTACTGTGTCGGCGCGGTGCTTCTCTCCACTCATTTGCGGGACTGCAGATATATTCTCTATTGAAAGAAGGAATAGCTTTGGAATTAAAAGCAAAAAAATGGAATCTCTTTGACTGCTTCGCGCTGATGTTCCGCGCGACACCGCTCTGGACGGTGATATACACGGTCCTGAATATTCTCGAAGCACTCACGCCGATGCTCGGTATTTTGACACTTGCCGATTTTGTCGACACGGCGACAAATGTCATCACGGGCGCCGCTCCGTACTCGGATGTAATCCGTGCCTTTATTCTCATGGCGGGCGTTGCCGTTTACGGATACGTGGTCGCTACCTGCGAATGGTTTATTGAGGTAAAACTCAGCAACGCCGTTCAGTATTACGTCGGTGAGGTGTTCATACGCAAGAGGGCGAGCCTTAAGTACAAGTACGTCGAGGACCACGAAACGCAGGACCTCATCGCAAAGGTCTGCGGCAACCCGGCAAACGACTTGCTATACAGAGGAGAACATCTCGTCTGGTGGCTTTACCATATCGTCTCGAACGTATCGACGCTTGCAGTCATCCTTGCTTCGGTCTGGTGGAGCGGGCTCGTCGGCATCGCCGTTCTGATCCCCGCCGTCCTTGTCGCCGTCAAAAACGGCAAAGAATCGTACGATACTTTTGCCAAAACGACGGAAGAAAGCCGTTACATGAACGTTTACAACAGCATCGCGGGAGCCAAAGACTTCAACGAAGAAAAGCTCACCTTCGGCTATCTCGAATACATACTCGGGAAGTGGCACGAGCGCAAGAAAAACGTCGATAAGCTGAACATCACCAACGCTATGAAGGTCAGCGCACGTGAAAACGCCGTCTCCGTTTTGGGGTGGCTCATGTACGCGGGCATCATTCTCTCTCTCATCCCCGCGCTCGCCGCGGGAAGCATCACCGTCGGTCTTTTCGTCGGTCTTGTGAACGGAGTTCAGAACCTTGTAAACTTCGTGAGATACAGTGTCGCGGGGCAGGTGCAGTGGTATGTCACCTCCCGTCACAACTTGGACGACCTCACGAAATTCGTGCACCTCGAGGACGAGCCGGGCGCGCTTGATACTCCCGCCGACATGACGGGCGTGAAGATCGATAAGATCGAGTTCAGAGACGTCAGCTTCAAGTACCCGAATACCGACAGATACATACTCAAAAACTGCTCGTTCACTCTTTCGGGCGACGAGCACTACGCCTTCGTCGGCGTGAACGGCGCGGGCAAGACGACGATAACGAAGCTGCTCACGCGGCTTTACGACAATTACGAGGGCGAGATACTTATCAACGGGCGGAGCCTCAGAGACTACACTTATGCCGAGATCAAAGGACTTTTTACAATTGTCTATCAGGACTTTGTGAAGTACGCGATAGAGTTTAAGGACTCGATCAAGCTCGGAAACGTGAATCTCGACGACGACGAGAGGATGCTGAAGACCGTTCATCAGATCGGGCTCGACGACGCGCTCGCAGGACTCCACCACGGGATAGATACGCCGCTCGGCAAGATATCCGAGGACGGCGTCGATCTCTCCGGCGGCGAGTGGCAGAGAGTCGCCATTGCGCGAAGCCTGTACAGCGACGCGCCGATGAAGATTCTCGACGAGCCGACGGCTGCCCTCGACCCGATCGCGGAAAGCAGCATCTATGCGCTGTTCAAGGAAGTCACAAAGGATTGTCCCGCGATCTTCATCACGCACCGTCTCGGCGCGGCGAAGATCGCAGATAAGATACTCGTCATCGACGGAGGCAGAGTCGCCGAGTTCGGCTCTCACGCCGAGCTTGTCGCCAAAGGCGGGCTCTACGCCGAAATGTATAACACCCAGAAGAGCTGGTACGAAGCGTGACAGACGTTCATTAAGGGACGCGCTTCAAGTGGTACTTTCCTAACGTCTTTCATCATCGAACACGGCACATATTCAAAAGATTTTTACTATCCCGA
>JAKSPW010000198.1 GCA_024404435.1 Clostridia bacterium
GGCTCGCCTCCGGGATCGTCATGAAATATCTGATGATGCGCTTGTCGGTGATGGTCACCGGCCCGCCCTCGGCGATCTGCTGCCTGAAAAGCGGGACGACCGAGCCGTTCGAGCCGAGCACGTTGCCGAATCTGACAGCCGCGAACGAGGTCTTGCTGTCGGTGCGGCACTGAACGATCATTTCGCAGACTCTCTTCGAGGCACCCATGACGTTCGTGGGATTGACCGCCTTGTCGGTCGAGATGAGGATGAACTTTTCCGCGCCGTACTTTTCCGCGGCGTTCGCCACGTTGTACGTTCCGAGGCAGTTGTTCTTTATCGCCTCTCCGCCGCTTTCCTCCATGAGAGGCACGTGCTTGTGTGCCGCGGCGTGGAAGACGATCTCGGGACGGTACTCGGCGAAGACCTCGTCGAGGCGTGCCGCGTCGCGCACGGAGCCGATGACGACTCTGAAGTCGAGCTTCGTGCCGTATCTCTTTACGAGCTCCTGCTGTATTTCGTAGGCGTTGTTTTCGTAAATATCGAAAATGATGAGCTTTTTCGGGTGGCAGGCCGCGAGCTGACGGCAGATCTCGCTTCCGATGGAGCCGCCGCCTCCCGTGACCATGACCGTGCGCCCGGCGTAGAAGAACGCGTCTTCGCCGTCGTATTCGATCGGCTTGCGGAACAAGAGGTCGTCGATCGTGAATTCTCTCAGGCGTCCCTTGTGGCTGTCGCTGTCGCCCACGAGAGACTCGTAGATCTGCACTCTGCATCCGAGGGACGTGTAGTGATCGTAGATCTCCGAGAGTTCCTCGCTCGATTTGCTCGTGATGGCGACGATGACCTCGCGGATGCCGAGCTTTTTGATGAGCTCCACCGCGTCGATTTCACTGTATACGGAATATCCCTGAACGACGTTGCCGATCTTCAGCGGATCGTTGTCGATGAAGAACTGCGGATCGTATCCGGAGTTCGGGTTCTCCTTGAGGTCGTTTGCAAGATAGATGCCGAGTCTGCCGGCTCCGGCTATCGCGACGGGCACCTTCGGATTCGACGATTTCGGTGCCGCCGATCTGTTGTAAAGCAGGCTGTATGCGAATCTCGCCATCAGGGAGAGAAGCGCCGCCATCGATCCGACCGTGACGATCTGCCAGATACCGTAATAGTATTCGAACATGGCGAGGTAGATCGTGATCAGTGCCACGGCACCTCCGACCGCGTCGGCAAGCACGAGCGTGAAATACGCGCCCGAGTTCGCATACCGCCAGATGTTGCGGTAAATGCCGAAGATGATTCTTGCCGCCATTACGAAGACGAGCTGCATGCACGTGTTGACGATAAAATTCCCGGTGTTGTCAACGGGCATACTGACGCTCGCGCGGAGCGAAATCAGATAATAGAATGCCGTGACTGCCGCAAAACAAAGGACGTCGAACAGGAACAGCACCGACTTGCGCGGGAACTTACCGTTCAGTATTTTCTGAAAAAGACCGTGCTCCATCAGCTTCTCCGATCAAATGAATTTTTTGACACAATTTTACGAATAAATTATACATTGATGAGCCCGAAAAGTCAATAGAGTGTCGGTTTTCGTCGAAATCTTTTCGATTTTTCCGCAAAAACGGGGCGGAGAGTTGAAATCGCAGTGCATTTTGTGATATACTGTTATGATAAAGTAAAAAACCGAAAGGAAATAATATATGCCGAAGTACAGAAGGAACAGAATAAACGAAGCGGTCGCCGAAGAGATCGCTCAGATCGTGCGCGACGTCAAGGACCCGCGGGTCGGGGACGTGATCATCACCGTCACGGGTGCCGAGGTCACCGCCGATCTCAAATACGCGAAGATATTTTACTCCTGCCTCGGTGAGGCCGACGCAAAGGAGCTCTCGAAGGGACTGAAATCCGCGTCGCCGTTCATGCGCCGCGAGCTCGCGTCGAGACTCAACCTGAGAGTGACGCCCGAGCTGACGTTCGTACGCGACGAGGGCGTGCGCCACGGCGCGGACATCGCCGCACTGCTGAACAAAATATCGGCGGAGAGCCGGTCGGAGGATGACGAATGAGCTTCCGTGAGATCACCGTCGCCGAGGCGGCGGAAAGAATAAAAGAAGCGAAAAACCTGCTCGTTATCGGACACACGAACGCCGACGGAGACGCTCTCGGCTCCGTTTCGGCGCTGGCGTTGATAGCAGAAGCTCTCGGAGCCCGCGTCAGATGCGTGACGCCCGAAAAGCCCGCGGAGAGGCTTAAAAGCCTCGTGCCGTGGGAGTGGCGCGAGCTTAAGCGTGAGGAGCTCGGGGAATACGACACGGTCTGCGCCGTGGACGTCGCGTCTCCCGTTCAGCTCGGATGTCTTTCATACCTCGCGGACGAGGGAAAGGTCAGCTTCATGATAGACCACCACGCCGCGGGCACTCCGTTCGCGCCGTGCCTCGTCGACGGGACAGCCTCGGCGGCGGGAGAGATCGTTTTTACAATTTACGCCTATGCGAGGGCAAACTTCGGTCTGCCGCCGCTTCCGGACGCGGCACGAGGCCTTTACGCGGCGATAATCTCCGACACGGGGACCTTCAGGTATTCGAATACCACGCCCGAAACGCACCGCATCGCCGCAGAGCTCGTCGGTGAGATCAACTCGTCGGACGGCGTGAAGACGGACGCGATCTGCTACGAGCTGTTCGGAAAGCAGAGCCTGACCGATCTCAGAGCGACCGCTCTGTCGATGAAGAAGCTTTGCTTCTTCGCGGACGGCGCGATAGGAGCCGTGATGCTCACGAGGGACGAGCTTGACGCGGAAGGACTCGACGACGGAGACGTGTCGGGGGCAGTCGAGGTGCCGAGGAGCATCGACGGAGTGAAGATCGCGCTTGCGATCAGACAGACGGCAGACGACAGAGAGTATTTCAAGATCTCGTCGCGCTCCAACTGCGAGGCGAACGTCGCCGAGGTCTGCTCCGCGCTCGGCGGAGGCGGACACGCGAAAGCAGCGGGCTGCGGGATCAGGGCGGAAAGCCCGGAGAAAGCCCTCTTACTTGCCGCCGCGGAATTCGAAAAAGCGCTGGGATGATGGAAAGGAAACATAATAAAACCATCTTTTTCTGGAATATTTTCATTGCCAAGCATCTCGCTATACACTATACCACTTACTTCCAAATCATCATTTTTATCATTTAACACATATCTATATCCTTGCATATTTAAAAGTTTATCATCAGTAAGTAG
>JAKSPW010000199.1 GCA_024404435.1 Clostridia bacterium
AAGACGCGTGCTTTATCATGCGAAGGATCGCGGGGTCATACGGAGAGTACAGATACGAAACGTCGGCGTTTCCTCTGTCGCACGCCATGACGTATCCCGTGAGATCGTTCGTTCCGATGCTGAAATAGTCGACCTTTCGTGCAAGCACGTCAGCGATGGCGCAGGAAGCCGGAGTTTCGATCATCACGCCGAGATGTACTCCGTCGTCGAAGGGGACGTTTTCTCTTCCGAGTTCATTTTTTGCTTCTTCGATAAGCTCCTTCGCCTCGTCGACCTCGTCTGCACGGGTTATCAGGGGGAGCGTGATGCCGATCTTCCCGTATGCCGAAGCGCGGAGTATGGCGCGAAGCTGCGTTCTGAAAAGCTCACGGTGTCCGAGGCAATATCTGATCCCTCTGTATCCGAGAAACGGGTTTTCTTCCTTTTTCAGACCGAGACCCGGGACGTTTTTGTCGCCGCCGACGTCAAGAGTTCTGATATATACTTCGCCGCGAACGTTTTCTGCAATTGTCTTGTAGGATTCGTACTGTTCTTCCTCGTCCGGCAAAGACTCTCTGTCAAGGAACAGAAGCTCTGTCCTGAAAAGCCCGATCCCGTCGGCTCCGTTTTTGTTTACGGAGTCGGTTTCGGTGTGAGAGCCGACGTTTGCACATATTCTTTTTTTGACTCCGTCGCGTGTGACGGACTCTTTGTGCGCAAATTCTTTTTCTGCATTTGCCGTTCTTTCGAGAGCCGACATTTTTTCTCTGCATTTTTCTTTTTCGGCATTCGTCGGAGACATGATCGCAGTGCCTTCCGTGCCGTCAACGATCATTTCTTCGCCGTTTTCGACTGAAAGAGAGAGCCCCGACACGGAGGGGATTCCGAGTGCGCGCGCGATGATCGCCGAATGAGAGGTCACACCTCCCTTTTCGGTGATTATAGCCGCGACGTTGGCTCTGTCCATCGTTGCCGTCATCGTCGGCGTCAGCTCGCTCATTACGAGCACGGAGTTTTCGGGAAGGCCTGAAAGTCCCCTATCCTCTTTTCCCGACAGAAGTCTCAGCATTTCCCTTTTCACGTCCTTCACGTCTGCGGCACGGGCGGCAAGGAGTTCGTCGCCCGACGACGCAATACTCCTTTCAAATGAGTCGAGCACCTCGGTGAGTGCCGACTCCGACGTTCGTCCCGAGGCGATCTTTTCTCTTATTTCCGACATTACGAGCACGTCTCCGAGCATCGCCGAGTGACCTCTCATGATGTTCCCGTCGGCACCGTTCTCTTCCGCCCTCAAGGCGAGCGTCTCACAGCGTTCCGAAAATTTTTTCGCCGCCTCGTCGAATCTTCTTATCTCCCTCTCAGTGTCTTCGCAATATTCCGCAAATAAAAATTCGTCATCCTTTACGACGTACGCCCTGCCGAGTCCGATGCCTCCCGACACGGGAATACCCGCATATTTTCTTTCCGTCATTCACCGAGCCCGCTTTCGATCATATCCGCCGCTGCCGCAAGTGCGAGCTCTTCGTCCTCTCCCTCGCAGGTGATGGTCACTACCGTTCCCTTCTTCATACCCGCGGCGATTATATTCATCACGCTTTTCCCGTTGAGGCACATTCCTCTCGTTTCAAGCGTTATATTCGATTTGAATTTTCCCATTTCTCCGGCGAAAACGGTGGCGGGGCGCATATGAAAGCCCGCGTCGTTCACGACGGTCACGTTTTTTGTTACCATTTTCAGTTCACTTTCTTTTTGAAAAGAGTAAGAAGCCCCATGCCGACGAGCGATCCGACAATGATCGAAAGGAGATAGAAAAGACTTTTTCCGACAACGGCAAGGACGAAGATCCCTCCGTGCGGCGCCATGAGAGTGCAGCCGAAAAACTCCGAAAGAGCACCTGCGGCGGCAGAGCCGACAACGCACGACGGTATCACCGCAAGCGGATGAGACGCGGCGTACGGGATAGCTCCTTCCGTTATGAAGCTGAGTCCCATGATATAGTTGACGACACCGTTACGTCTTTCTCTGTCGTTCCACCTTGATTTGAAGAACGTCGTCGAGAGTGCTATCGCTATCGGTGGCACCATACCGCCCGCCATGACTGCCGCCATAATTCTGTATGCAACATTCGGATCGGTGAGAGATGCCGCCTGAGTGAGCATCGCCGTACCGAAGACGTACGACGCTTTGTTGAACGGACCGCCCATGTCTATAGCCATCATTCCGGCGACGACGGCTCCGAGAAGTACGTCAAGACCGCGCCCCGCAAGCCACGTCAGTCCGTCGTTGAGGGAAGAATTTATGATCCCCATGAACGGATTGACGGCACACATGAGAACGGCGACCGAGCCGAGACCGAATAGCGGATAGATGAGCACGGGCTTGATCCCTTCGAGAGCATGAGGAAATCTGTCACACAGACGCTCGATCAGCAGCATGACGTATCCCGCGACAAAGCCCGCGAAAAGCGCGCCGAGAAAGCCCGACGGCACGGTCGATGCGGCGGCAGGATCGGCAAAGGTCACTCCGTTTGTCGCGAATATGCCGCCCGCAATACCGACAAGGAATCCCGGACGGTCTGCAATACTCATCGCGATAAAACCGGACAAAACCGGTATCATCAGGCTGAACACGAATCCGCCGATGTTCTTAAACCAAGCGGCACCTGCCGTCACCGTGCCGAACGCGCCGCCCGCCTCCGTCGGATCGACTCCGGATGCCGTGTCGATGAGGAACGAGAGAGCAATAAAAATACCGCCCGCAACAACGAACGGCAGCATATGCGACACTCCGTTCATCAGATGCTTGTAGATCCTTCGTCCGAAGCTGTCGGTATCTGTGTTTTTACTTGTTTTTTCACCCGTGTGACGGTACACGGGAACGTCTCCATGCAGAACCCGCTCAATGAGCTCCCGCGGCTTGTGTATGCCGTCGGAGACCGGCACGGAAAGGACCTTCTTCCCGTCGAAGCGTCCCATTTCGACGCTCTTGTCGGCGGCGATGATGATACCGTCGCAGGCGGAGATCTCTTTGTCCGTCAGCACGTTTTTCGCGCCCGCGGAGCCGTTTGTTTCCGCTTTAAGCGGAATGCCCGCTTCGCGGCCCGCCATCTCGAGTGCCTCCGCCGCCATATAGG